>NZ_JBSGZO010000046.1:0-32850 GCF_053611045.1 Streptomyces sp. NPDC054841
GCCCCCATCCCCCGGGGGCCGGGCCCGGTCCTTTCCGGACCTCACCGGGATTCAGCGGACTTCACCGGGGTTCAACGGACTTCGCCGGGATTCAGCGGTAACGGACGAGCCCGCTGGTGTCGAACGACCACTGCCCGGCGGGGACGGTGTCGCCGAAGGAGTAGGGAATGGAGGAGCGGTACTTGAGGCCGTCGGGGCCGTCCTTGGGCGCGGAGTGGACGGCGATCGTGCCGTTGCGGGGGTCCACCACGATGTAGAGGGGGATTCCCATCCGCGGGTAGTCCTCCAGCTTGTCGACGAGGTCGTTCTTCGGGTTGCTCTTCGAGACGATCTCGACGACGAGGAGCACGGCGCGGGGGTCGACTGCTTCGGCTTGCGGGTCGATGTCCTCGGGCACGTAGGCCACCAGGTCGGGCACTTTCTTCAGACCGGTGTCGGGGTCGTACACGTCCGTGTCGCTGAGGGTGTCGATGGCAGGCGTCTGCCGCTCGATCTGCTCACGGAAGGCACGGACGTTGGTGCCATGGGGGAGGTTGGGACTCATCATGACGAAGCTCACCTGCCCGTCCGTGGTCTCCACCTTCCAGCCCTTTTCCAGGTGCTCGGCATATTCAGCGAGGTGCGCGACGACTTCCTGCATCCGTGCGATCTCGTCCGGGGTCATGCTGCTCACGGTGTCCTCCAAGGGGTGCCCCGGTCAGCGTAGCCTCGTCTCTTCGCGTACCTCCGTCGGTTCTCCGCGCACGCTGCCACTCGCGGCCGGGCCCGGCGGACTGCCGCCGGTCAGTCCGCCGATGCCGCGTCCTCCAGGATGCGGCCGCGCGCGCGTACGGCCGCGGCCAGGAGGAGTTCGTCCGCGGCCATTTCCGCGTCCCGGGAGGGCTCGTTGACGGGGATCCGCTTGCGACGGTCGATGATGCGGTCCAGATCCGGTACGGCGGGCAGGGCATGGCGGCCCAGCTCCGCGAGACCCTCCATGAACGCCTCGCCATGAGCCTGGTCGTCCAGCCGCCGCACCAGCAGGCCCAGCAGCCGGGGAAGCGAGGACGCTCCCGCGTGCCGGAACCACAAAGGCGCACACGACGCCTGCATCGCATTGGGCCAGGAGAAGGTGAGGTTGTACAACTGAGCGGCCTGACGGAACGTCAGGGGGCCCGCGTCCAGCAGCGGGCCGAAGATCTCGCGTGCTCTGCTCAGGCGGGCGATGCCGATGGGCCGGGCGGCGAGGTGCTCGGCGGCAGCGCGGCTGTCGTAGCTCCGGGAGGTGCCGCGAGTCCACCGGCGACGCCTCGGTGGCGGGGTGATCTCCGCCCCGGCGATCAGGGCCGCGTGCTCACGTACCGCCGCCTGCGAGATCAATGCGGTGCGTACCGCGTCGTCCCCGCCGGGCAGGGCGATGTGCGGCACGAGATGCGGCAACAGCTCGACGGGCGCGGCACGCCAGTCCTGGCAGGCCCGCCGCGCCAGTTGGACACCCACCTGCCGCAGGGCGATCGGCCGGCCCCTGCCGAGAAGATGCCGGGCCAGCGCGTACGTCTGCGCCTCGCGGTCGAGCCGGTACAACGCGCCCGCCCAGCGCTCACCGAGCCACGGTACGTACGGGGCGGCCTCCTCGGCATCGGCCAGCAGCGCCGCGTCGAGCGCCGGCCACTGCGCGGACCGCGCATCTCCCAGCAGCGAGAGGTGGGCCAGGAAGCGGACCGCGGCAAGGGAGTCGCCGCGCAGCTGCTCGGCGGCCTCGGGGAGCCCCCGGCCGGCGAGAGCAGTTCGCACCACCGGGTCCGCCAGCTCCCGCAGCGCAACGAGCGCGAGATCGGCCCGCCCGGACCACACGAGCACATCGGCGGCCCGCCGCCGTACTCCCTCGTCCTCGTCCGACAGCCGGGCGTGCGCCGCCTGCGCCGCCGCCTCCCAGGCATCAGCTCCATGTACGAGGCTGCGCAGCAGATCGAGTGCCTCACGGCGTACGGACGCGGGTTCCGCGCCGGTGAGCTGGAGCAGCCGACGTGCGACGGGCCCGGTGCGGTCCTCGCGCACCGCCTCGAACACCGCTGTACGGGACGGGTGGCCGCCTGTCGACGTCGTGCCGTCGGCGACCGCCTCGTCCAGCCACTTCATCGGACGGGGCGGTGGCCGCCCTTCCGCGCGAAAGCGTTCGTCATGCGCATGATCCTGTCACACGGCTACTCGACCCGGAGGACGATCTTGCCCTGGGTGCGGCCCTGCTCGCCGTACGCGTGCGCCTTCGCCGCCTCCTCCAGCGGCAGGACCGTGTCGACGTGGGCCCGGAGCTTCCCCTCCTCGACGAGGCGGACGACCGCCTGCAGGCCCGCGCGGTCCGGCTCGACGAGGGTCCACCCGGTGCGCACGCCGAGCGCCTCGGCCCGGTCGGCGGGCGGCAGGTCGTCCGGCGACGTCAGCGTGATCAGGTGGCCGCCGCGCCGCAGGACCTCCAGGGACCGAGCTCCGTACTCCCCGCCGATGGAGTCGAGGACGATGTCCACGTCCCGCACCTGCTCCGCGAAGTCGGCCGCCCGGTAGTCGATCAGCTCGTCCGCGCCGAGCTCCTTCAGGAAGCCGTGCTTCCCCGCGCTCGCCGTCCCGATGACGTACGCCCCGTGCGCCTTCGCGATCTGGACCGCCAGGTGGCCCACGCCGCCGGCCGCCGCGTGGATCAGCACGCGCTGCCCGGCGCGCACCCCCGCCGTCTCGACGAGGGACTGCCAGGCGGTGAGCGCCGCCAGCGGCAGCGCGGCGGCCTGTACATGGTCGATGCCGGCCGGCTTGCGGACGAACTGCCGGGCGGGGGCGCTCACGTACTGGGCGTACGCACCCGCCTGGTCCGGGAAGCGCGGCATGCCGAGCACCTCGTCGCCGGGCCGGAACAGCGTCACCCCGGGGCCGACCGCCTCGACGACGCCGGACACGTCCCAGCCCAGGACCGGGATGTCACCCCATGTGATGAGGGCACCGGAGGCGCGGGTCTTCCAGTCGACGGGGTTGACGCCTGCGGCGTGCACCCGGACCAGGATCTCGTTCAGACCCGGCTCGGGGCGGTCGATCTCGACCGGGACCAGGACGTCGGGGGAGCCCCATTCCCGGGGGCTGACGGCACGCATCGTGTTGCTCATTGATCATGTCCTCTCTGGTGAGCAGCCACCAGAGTGCGCCGGAACGGACGATCGCAGTGCTGGCAGTTTGGCCATCATGTGACAGAATTTGGCCATGGCCGTTTCCGCGCCCTCAGCAGCCCCACAAGCCTCAGCCGCCCCGCGACTGTCTGCGCCGGCAGCGGCCCCGTCCGCCCTGTGCCCGGTGCCGGGGGCGCCCACCGCGCCCGGTGTGCACCGCGTGGTGGTCCTGGCGCTCGACGGCGTGCCCCCGTTCGAGCTGGGCATCCCGTCCCGGATCTTCGGATGGGCCACGGACGACGAGGACCGGGCGCTCTACGAGGTCGTCGTCTGCACGGCGGACGGCCGGCCCGTGCAGAGCGACGCGGGTTTCGCCGTGGCCGTGAGCCACGGGCCCGAGGCCCTCGACACCGCGGACACGGTGATCGTCCCGCCCTCGTACGCCCTCGGCTACCTCGCCGAGGGCGGGCCGCTGCCCGCCCCGCTGGCCGCCGCACTCGACCGCATCCGGCCCGGCGCCCGGCTCGTGTCCATATGCACGGGCTCCTACGTCCTCGCCGCCGCCGGACTGCTCGACGGCCGGCCCGCGACGACGCACTGGCAGCAGGCGCGCGAGTTCCAGCGCGCGTTCCCCCGGATCAAGGTCGACGAGGACGTGCTCTTCGTGGACGACGGCGACGTGCTGACCTCGGCGGGCATCGCCGCGGGCGTCGATCTGTGCCTGCATCTCGTACGCCGCGACCACGGCGCGACGGTGGCCAACCACGTCGCCCGCCGTTGCGTCGTACCGCCGTGGCGCGACGGCGGTCAGGCGCAGTTCATCGAACGGCCCGTGCCAGAACCTGCCTCGACGACCACGGCCGCCACCCGGGAGTGGGCGCTGGAGCGCCTGCAGGAGCCGCTGACGCTCGGGGAGTTGGCCACCCACGCCCGGATGAGCCTGCGCACGTTCACCCGCCGCTTCCGCGACGAGGTGGGGATGACGCCGGGCCGCTGGCTCACGGCCCAGCGCATCGAACTCGCCCGTCATCTGCTGGAGTCCAGCGACCTGTCCATCGACCTGGTCGCCCACCGGGCCGGCTTCGGTACGGGCAACTCCCTGCGCCAGCACATGCGGTCGCTGCTCGGCACCTCACCGGCCGCCTACCGGCGCACCTTCCGGTCCGGCGCCCAGGCCTGACCGGCAAGCCCCGTTCCGCGGACGCCGGCCCTGCACCGGAAACCGTGTGGCCCCCGGGCGCCGCTCGTGTGCCGGAATCCGCCGGCGCGGCCCGCCGGGGGGTGAAGGGCGACGGGCCGCGTTTCCAGGGGAGACAGATGAGGCTGATGAGGCAGGGGAGACTCGAGAGTTGATCAGGAGATCGAGGCGCCCGTGGGAATCGCGTGCAGGGCCACCGGGGAGATGCTGACGATCCTGTTCCACGCGAAGTGGTACTTGTCCATGGCCGCCGGGCTGGTGATCCAGCGCTTGACGCCATTGCTCACGAGATAGACCTCGGGGGCGTTCGGGGCCTTGCCCAGGAATGCGCCGTCGGAGAGCGGGCCGCCGTTGTCGATTGCGGCGGCGTCGACGACGTGCTGAATTCCGTTCCAGTCGCGGAACAGGTTGTTGTACGTTTCCGGGTTCGGGATGTGCCTGCGCTTTCCGTCCAGGATGAGGTAGATCGCCGGACCGCTGACGTCCTTGATGCGCAGGCCGTTCAGGTCGGGCCTGACCCTCGGGGGCTGTGCGGTGGTCGACTCGGCTGAGGAGGGGGTGGCGACAGCGGATGCGGTCGCGGACCCGGTGAGGGCCACGACGGTGGCGAGCATGACGGCCAGGACGGCTAACCGCGGGCGTCTGGGCACAATACCTCCGTGAAATAGATCGAATGACGGTGGTGGAGCCGGCGCCAGCATTTCACCCTGCCCGGCTCGGCTGTCAACGATCGGTTTCCTCGAGTGGCGTCCCGTCCGCGATTATTGGCCAGAGGTTGAATCCGGGGATATCCAGGATTCATGTTCCGAAAGGCCTGCGGGAGAAAACGCTTACCCCAGGAAAATCGGGTTCGTGAACGCGGAGAGCGGGCCGGGGAATTGGGGCACGACGGCCGGGTGCCGTACTTCCGCGCGTACGTACGCCGCGTGCGCCGCCGTCGTACGCCACTCCACCGTGCCCGCGCCCGACTGCGGGAGCGCGGCGGTGTGGAGCACGCCCTGGTCGGTGACGAAGCGGGCCGTGCAGCCCGGGGCGCCGCGGACCTCGAGGCGCACCGTGACCGGTTCGTCGGCACCGGTGCGGAGCCGTTGGCCGATGTCCGCGTGGTGGCCGCGCCCGCCCGTCGCGTCGAACGACACCGACACGTCACGGGACTCCGTGACGTAACTGCGCCCGGCGCGGATGCCGTCGAGGATCGCCTCGCGGGTCAGGTCGTCGGCGAGGACGACGGTCTGCGGGGTGCCGACCGCGTCCGGATCGCGGTGCGCGTCGCTGCTGCCCATGGCGGGGGTCCAGCGGCGGCCGGAGAGTTCCGAGGCCACCAGCATGCTGTCCCAGTCCATGAGCGACACCTCGTCGTCGGGGGTGTAGGGCCCGTTCCACACCTCGATCGCGTCCGCCTCGGCGAAGCCGAACTTCCAGTTGCAGCCGATGCAGGTCGCGTGCGGATGGGCCGGAACCACCAGGCCCCCGGCGCGCCTGATCCGCCGGGCGTAGTGCCCGAAGCGGTTGTCGCGGGCCCGGTAGCGCCAGTCGACGAAGGTGCCCGGATCGGTGCCGAGCGCGACGACATGCCCGTTGCGGGTGGTGATCTCCTCCCCGAGGAGTACGAGCAGATCGTCGCCCGCCGCGTCCGCCCAGTGCGCGTGCGCGGCATGCGTGTTGTGCTCGCTGCTGTTGATGAAGTCGAGCCCGGCGGCGCGGGCGAGCGCCGCGATCTCGGCGGGCGTGCGCCTGCCGTCCGAGTACCAGGAGTGCAGGTGGCAGTCACCCCGGTACCAGGCCCGGCCACGCCCCTTGGCCCGCTCGGGCGGGTACACGGGACTGGGGGTCTTCGCGGACGTCCCGTACGTGAGCGTGATCGTGACCGTGTAGGGGAGCCCCTGCGGCGCGACCGTGTAGGGGCCGAGTGCGATGTACCAGGTGCCCGCGCGGATCGGCCCGGGAATGTACCCGGGCGTCGCCTCGTCCCCCCGGATGAAGAACTCACTGCGCGCCCCGCCCGACCAGCCCCGGAAGCCTTCGCCGCCGAGCGCCGTACCGCGCTCGTCGAAGATCCCGATGTCGAGGGCGTTGCCCTGGGTACCGGCGGGGACGGGCGGTTTCTCGTACGCGTACGACACCCGGATCTCCGAGACGCCGCGGGGGATCTCGACGGGCAGGTACACGAAGTCGGGGGAGCCGGGCGGCAGGGTGCCGCGCACGACCTTGCTGGTGGTGCTCCCATGCTCTGCTGCCTCGGCGAAGCTCACGCTGCTCAACGTAAGCGCGGCAGCGGCTCCCGTCACGAACAGTGCGCGTCTGCTGATGGTCGAGTCGTGGTCGTTGCACATGCCGTCGGCTCCCCAGGGGTGGTGAGAGGGACAGGAGTGGTGCCTGACCAATCTGGTACTCGGCGGTGAACCACGTTGCAAGAGCAGGGAATTGGCGAATGTCCGGGGCGTTGCGTTACCGGGCTCTCGGAATCCGCGACCGTTCGGCTTACCTTGGGCCCGCCACCAGAGCTGACGACAGCCGACGACGCAGGGGGACGCGCATGCGGATCTCGACCACGATCTTCCTCACGGACGAGACGATCACACCGGTACGGCTGGCCCGTGAGCTGGAGGAACGCGGCTTCGCCGGGCTGTATCTCCCCGAGCACACCCACATTCCGGTCGAGCGCACGACCCCGTACCCCGCGGGCGGCGACCTCCCGCCCGAGTACGGCCGCACCCTCGACCCCTTCGTCGCCCTCGGCCAGGCAGCGGCCGTCACGACCACGCTCGGCCTCGGCACGGGCGTCACCCTCGTCGCCCAGCACGACCCGATCGCCCTCGCCAAGCAGATCGCGACCCTCGACCACCTGAGCGGCGGCCGCTTCACCCTCGGCGTCGGCTTCGGCTGGAACAAGGAGGAGGCCGCGGACCACGGCGTGGAATGGTCGACGCGGCGCGAGCTGAGCCGCGACCGGATGCTGCTGATGCGGGCGCTGTGGGCGCCCGAACCGACGGCCCACAAAGGCGACTTCGGGTCGGTGCGCGCGTCGTACGCGTACCCGAAGCCGGTGACGGGCGGCGCCCCACGCACCCTGGTCGGCGGCGCGGCGGGCCCGAAGCTCTTCGCCCACATCGCCGAGTACGCGGACGGCTGGATGCCGATCGGCGGGCGGGGCCTGACGGAGTCCGTGCCGGTGCTGCGGGAGGCGTGGTCGGCAGCGGGCAGGGACGCGGGTGCGCTGCAGGTCGTCCCGTACGCGGTCCTGCCCTCGCCGGGGAAGCTGGCGCACTACGCGGAGCTGGGCGTGGAGGAGGTGGTGCTGCAGTTGCCGCCGGCGGGGGAGGGGGAGGTGCTGCGGGTGCTGGACGAGTACGGGCAGTACCTGTGACCAGGCGCGGGTCTCGTGGGCCGTAGTGGCTCTATGGTGACCGCTATGGCGTCTACGCCAGCTGCTTCGTGATCGGCCCTGCCGGCATGGTCGTCTCACACGGGCGTGGGGATGCGGTGACGGATCACGGAGCCTCGCCGTTCAGAGCTTGCGTGCAAGTGTGACTCCGTCCCGCACCGGCAGCATGACCGACTCCACCCGCTCGTCACCCACGATGAAGTCGTTCAGCCGACGCATGGCGAGGTGGTCCTGCTCCTGGTATGCGGGGTCGAAGACACGGCCGCCGAGGAAGACGTTGTCCAGGACGACCAGGCCACCCGGGCGCACTCGACGTGACTATCTCTCGTAGTAGGCAGGGTAGTTGGCCTTGTCCGCGTCGATGAAGGCGATGTCGATGAGCGGCTCGTCCGGTAGCGCGTGCAGGGTTTCGATGGCCGGGCCGAGCTTGAGGTCGATCCTGTCGGCCATGCCCGCCCGTTCCCAGGATGGGCGGCCGATCAAGGGCCACTGGTCGCTGACGTCTTCTCTGTCAAGTTCAGCGTGTTGGGGTAGGGGAAGGCGCCAAGCCTGCAGAAGGCAAGACTGCCGCGCTGACATCCTCCACTACTCGGTGATACCGTATAGTGGTACTCGGTACTACGCAGTACCGCTAGGGCCGAGGAGGACTCGCGATGGACGACCTGACGGAGATGCTGAAGGGCACGCTCGAAGGGTGCGTGCTCGAAATCATCGGCAGCGAGGAAACCTACGGGTACGCCATCACTCGTCAGCTGAACGAGCTCGGCTTCGCCGACGTCGTCGAGGGGACGGTGTACACAATCTTGCTGCGACTGGAGAGGAACAAACTCGTCCAGGTGACGAAACGACCATCCGGGGTCGGTCCGCCGCGCAAGTTCTACGCGCTCAACGACGCCGGACGCGAGGAACTCGCGAAGTTCTGGACGAAATGGCAGTACGTCTCATCACGCATCGACAGGCTCAAGGAGGGCGGGAGATGAACTTCTGGGAGACCATCACAGGCAGCGATCTCACCAGGGAGTGGAAGGCGTTCGAAGCCCGGGCCGAGGCCCTGCCAGACGACTACCGGGCGGCGTGGGAACAGATCAAGGGCCACCTCTTTCCCCATGGGGACTTCACCGGCCGCAACCTGATGCCGATCCTCGACGCCGCCCTGGGGCTGCTCGAAGAAACAGCGGCGGACGGGCAGAGCGTCCACGAGGTCCTGGGCGACGACATCCGAGGCTTTTGCACGGCGCTGGCCGGTGGAGAAGGGGCTCGAACCTATCGCGACCGGTGGCGCGAGCAGTTGAACAGGAGCGTCGCAAGGAAATTGAGCCGGCTGGGAGGCTGACGTGGGCATCCAGGACATCATCGAGGGCAAGAAGCAGTGGCGGGCGCACATGGCTCGGGTCAAGGCGCTCCCGCCGGACTACCAGATCGTCTACAAGGAGATGCAGAAGTACCTGTTCAAGGTCGGACCGGTCGACCTGCCTGACGGGCCTCTGCTCCCCGGGATCGTCGACTTCTTCGAGGAAGGCGTCGCCGCGGGCAAGGGGGTCTTGGAACTCATCGGCAACGACGTCGCCGCGTTCTGCGACGACCTGGTCAAGGACTCACGCACCTATGCGGACGCCTACCAGGAGTCCATCAGCAGGGAACCCGGTACGGCCGAGAAGTAACACCCGTCGCCTCATGCCAGTGGGCGTAGTAGCCCGCACGCGCGGTTCGTTCGCCTCGGCGCAGCGCGAACAGGCGCGAGCCGACCGGCCACCAGAAGCCGCCGCAGATCCTGTCCACCGAGGTGGTCGAGCAGGCCGGCGATACCTGGCTCAGTCCTGCCCATGCTCCCGGCGAGCAGGTGTCCGGCGGCGGGCCGCTCGACGCCATTCCCCAGGACGACACGACTGACGTGTAGTACGGACAGTCACTCAATCCGGGTTCCGAAAGCTTCCCCTCCCCCTGCGTCTCCAGCCTCCGAAAGGAAGCCATCATGCCTTCATCTGTCATGCCCACATCTAGGCAAGGTGACGGTCATCCGTCGCCGACCGCCGTCTCCGCCGTCGGGCTACGCAAGTCATACGGCGAAAAGCTCGTCCTCGACGGTATCGATCTGCACATCCCGGCCGGGTCTGTGTTCGCGCTGCTCGGCCCGAACGGCGCCGGCAAGACCACCGCCGTCAAGATCCTGTCCACGCTCATCACCGCCGACGCCGGTGACCTGCGCGTCGGCGGGCACAACCTGGCCGCCGCCCCGCAGGCGGTCCGTGCCGCGATCGGTGTCACCGGGCAGTTCTCCGCCGTTGACGGCCTGATCACCGGCGAGGAGAACATGCTCCTCATGGCGGACCTGCACCACCTGTCCAAGAGCGAGGGACGGCGGGCCGCCGCCGAACTCCTGGAGCGCTTCGACCTGGTGGAGGCCGCGAAGAAGCCCGCCTCGACCTACTCCGGCGGCATGAAGCGCCGCCTAGACCTCGCAATGACACTGGTCGGCAGCCCGCGGATCATCTTCCTCGACGAGCCGACGACAGGGCTCGACCCACGCTCCCGCCACAACATGTGGGGCATCATCCGCGGCCTCGTCTCCGACGGCGTCACCGTCTTCCTCACCACCCAGTACCTGGATGAGGCCGACGAACTCGCCGACCGCATCGCTGTGTTGAACGACGGCAAGATCGCTGCCGAGGGCACCGCCGAGGAGCTCAAGCGGCTCATCCCGGGCGGGCACATCCGGCTCCGCTTCACCGACCCGGTCGCCTACCAGTCAGCCGCTGACGCCCTGCGCGAGGTCACCCGGGACGACGAGGCACTGTCGCTGTCCATCCCCAGCGACGGCAGTCAGCGCGAACTGCGCTCCATTCTCGACTGGCTCGACTCCGCCGGCATCGAGGCGGACGAACTGACCGTCCATACCCCCGACCTCGACGACGTGTTCTTTGCCCTGACCGGCCCAGCCAATGTCCCCAACCAGCCGAAGGAGACTGTCCGATGAGCTCCCTCTCTCTCGCTGTACGCGACTCGAACACGATGCTGCGCCGCAACCTCCTGCACGCATGGCGCTACCCGTCCGGGACCCTGAACCTGCTGCTCACGCCGATCATGATGCTGCTGCTCTTCGTCTACATCTTCGGCGACGTGATGAGCGCCGGCATCGGTGGCGGCGGCGCGGACCGCTCCGACTACATCGCCTATATCGTCCCCGGCCTGCTGCTGATGACCGTCGGCAGCACCGTGATCGGGGCCGCGGTGTCCGTCTGCGTGGACATGACCCAGGGCCTCACCGCCCGCTTCCGCACGATGGCGATCTACCGGGGCTCTCTGCTCGTCGGGCATGTCGTCGGCGGCGTGCTGCAGTGCGTGATGAGCGTGGTCCTCGTCGGCGCCGTCGGGGTGGCGATGGGCTTCCGGTCCACGGACGCCACGGCACTGGAGTGGATCGCGGCGTTCGGGCTGATCACGCTGTTCGCCCTGGCACTGACCTGGATCGCGGTCGGGATGGGCGCGGCCAGTCCGAACCCCGAGGCGGCCGGCAATACGGCCATGCCGCTGATCCTCCTGCCGCTCATCTCCAGCGCATTCATCCCGGCCGGTACGATGCCGGGCTGGTTCCGGCCGATCGCCGAGTATCAGCCCTTCACCCCCGCCATCGAGACCCTCCGCGGCCTCCTGCTCGGCACCGAAATCGGCAACAACGGCTGGATCGCGATCGCCTGGTGCGCCGGCCTGATCGCGCTCGGCTACCGCTGGTCGACGGCGCAATTCAACCGCGACCCGAAGTAGCCGAGACGACCGCGCTGGCCGCCTCCCGCAACTCATCCCGCCGCGTCTGCGCACAGATCCGCACCCGTATGCCCGGCCGGAGGCGGGGCTGATCGCCACAGCCCTTGGCGGGCTGGCTCTGGCCCGCTCCCGCCACACCGCACTGATCCACATCGATTCGCAGTCGACCAGCGCGCGGTGAGCACCAGCTCTGGCAGGGGAGTGTCTAATCGACGGCCCTGTCTCACATTCGGTGGTAGCGGAGAGTGACGTCATCCGAGGAGGATGCGGTGGCGGAGGAGGGTGAAGGCTGCTCTGCCGTGCATCTGCCGCGCGATCCGCTTGGTCTTGGTGTTGACGCCCTCGGTGGGTCCGTTGCTGTACGGGAGGGTGAGCGCGGCGATCACAGCGTCGCGGTCTCGCTCCAGGCCGCGGGTGAAGGCGTGCAGATGCGGCAGATCGGCGGCGCGGACCTGGGTCATCCAGAGCTCGAGCACGTCGGCGTTTCCCGGGGCGGGCTTCAGGAGCGGGGCGAAGGTCCTGATGTGGGTGGCCAGTTGGGTCATCTCGGGGCAGGCGGCGGTGAGGCGGGCCAGGAGGTCGTGGTGCTCGGCCTTGAGGTTGTCGGGCCGGCTGAGCAGCATCCGGGCGAGTCTGCGCGGGGAGATGTGGCTGCGGTCGGCGTCCGCGCGGCCTATCACCGACCTGCACCGCGTCGGGCAGGGCACGGCGGATGGCCTCGGCGTACGTCGCGGAGCCGTCCCGGCACACGACCTCGACGCCCGGGTGCTCGCGCAGCCACGCCTCCAGGGTGTCGGCCGTGCGGTCGGGCAGCAAGTCGATCCGCTCGTGGGTCTCGGCGTCGATCACGACGGTGGCATAGCGGTGCCGCCGGCGCAGAGCGAAGTCATCGACGCCGATCACGCGGGGCACCCGTCCGGTGGGCAACGGGATGCGCGGCAGGGCGCGCAGGGCAGTGTGACGCGACAAGCCCACGGCGAGTATCGCCAGCAAACGTGCCCCCGCCCGGCCCGCCAACTCCTTGACCACGGCCTTGACTTGCCTGGTCGGTCGGGCGGTGCGCCGCTGGTAACGCTCCAGCACCCCCGGCACCTGCTCGCGGAAGGTGTGACGGCACCCGCGCGTGGGACACACCAGACGCCGCACCCGGACACGGACCACTACCCGCCGCCCGTCCACCGACACATCGGCCACCGTCCGCAGGTGAAAGCCGTGCACCCGCCCGGACGGCGCCCCGCAACCCGGACACGCCACCGGCTCCTCCGGCGTCCTCGCCCGCACCAGAATCCGCTCGCCCTCGTCGGTCACGTACTCGGAGAGGTGCTGGACCACCTCGTGCATGCGCTGAATCCGCTCGGGGTTCATGCTGCTCACGGTGTCCTCCAGGGGTGCCCCGGCCGGCCTAGCGTCGCCCCTCACGGGTTCCCTTTCGTTGCTGCGGGGCCGTACGAGCCTGATCTCGCCACAGGCTCACGCTGCGAGGGCTGACGAGACCGCTGGGGTGTCGCAGTCGCGGCAGAAGCCTGGTTCCGCGGCCCGGAAGGCGCGGTCGCAGCGGTCGCAGTTCTGGAGCGGGTCGGGACGGGGCGGCGGCACCGGGGCAGCGGGGAGCGGCGGGGGCAGGAGCGCGGTCAGCCGGTGGCTGAGGAGCGCGGCCGGGTAGTGGATGCGGCCTGGGGGAAGCGCGGCGATGAGAGTACGACGTACGGCGTCGGGGGCGATGCCCCGTTCCAGCCAGGTGTCGACGGCCGGGGCGAGTCGGCGTACGTCACGCTCGGCGAGGATCAGGCGGGGGTCGTCGCGCCGCAGCCCGGAGAGGAGCGCGATGGCGGGCATGGAGGGCGCGGCCTCCGGCTCGGGCGGCGGCGGCGCTGGGGTCGGCTCCGGCCCCGGTGCGCGCTCTGTCTGTGGCTCGGGCTCGGCTCGCATCGCCGACGGATTGTTGTACGAGAGCGTCAACGTGATCACCGTGCCCGACGGCAGCCGCACCTGGATGCGCGCGAGGTAGCCGTGCTCCTCCAGCTCCCGCAGGGCGGCGGCGATCCTGATCTCGCCCTCGGGGAAGCGCTCCGTGAGGCGCTTGATCGAGATCCTCGCACCGGCAGGCAGCGACTGGATGTGGACCGCCAGCCCGATCGCGGTGAGCGACAGTTCGGTGTGCTGGACGAGGTGGTTTCCGACCACGACGAAGCGTTCCGTGTGCCGGACGTTGAAGTGCTGGATGCCGGGCCGGTGAACGGGCGGCGGCGCGCACGAGGGCGCGTTAAGCTGCGGGTCAGTCATCGGGAAGGGCTTTTCTTCCTCGGTGGTCAGGCCCTCGATCGGGATGCCAGTCCCGGCCGGGGGCCGTTGCATGTGCGCGGTTGTCGAGGCCGAGCCTGCACCGCGAATTGGCATATGCGCCAGCTGGGTTGGAACAGATCACCCGTGTGAGTGAGCGTGGCCGGTGAGGGGGCTGGGGGAGGGTTGGGGGAGGTTCTTTCCCCGGGTTCTTTGACTACTTGGCGCCGTGGGCCACCGGGTTCCGGTGCACCGGGTCGTGGAAACCTCGATGGGGCCAGAACCGGACGGGATGGGGTGAACGTGCAGTGGGTGCTCCGTGACGTATGTGGTAGGCGTTCGGATCCATGGCCGAGGAACCTCCCAAGTCGGCGATCACCTTAGGTGCAGCCGTCGGCCACCGACGCTTCCCCACGCGAGTGGGGGCCGATCGTTCCTACGTCAATGCGACGCCAAGGTGCGCTTGATGGTCATGCGGGTGAAGGTGCGGGCCCGGTGGGCGCGAAGAAGGCGGCGGTGGGGAGGGCGCGAGGCGGTGGAGCCGTAGCGTCGTGCGTGGATGTCGGCGACGACGGCGGGCGGAGCGCCCATGGCTCGGAGGACGTCGAGGGCTTCGCCCTTGGTGATGAGGCGCCCGTCGTCCAGGGTAACGGTCGCCCGGGCCACGGTCAGCAGGCCGAGGTCGACCCAGATGTCCCGGAGCCAGAGGGTCGGTTTCGACGTGGCGGGCAGCCAGAAGCCTTCCAGGTCGGCCCGGATGAAGGCGGAGAGTTCCTCGTCACTGGCCCGGGGGAGAAGCTCGGTGGGTGAAGAGCCGAAGAGGACAGAGTCCCCCATGTGGAGTTCACGGCGACTGACCGGAGTGACCGGCCGGGTCAGCAGCTCTTGATGGGCCCACGTGAGATGGCGGACGTCAGGATCCGGCAGTTGCTCGCGCACCACGTAGGAGCAGTGCAGCTTGGCGGCCGCCGGGAATTCCTCGGCCAGGGCCCGGTGGAGGCGCTTGAGCCGATGCCGCTGGGCATCGGTCACGCCGGACTCGATGACCGCCACGATGTCGAGATCGCTGCGGCCGGGCTGGAAGTCGCCCAGCGCCAGCGAGCCGTGCGCCCACAGGGCAACCAGTGGCAGCGTCTCGCGCAGGCCGGTGAGGAAGTGGTTCAGCAGCGCGTCAATGTCGTTGTCGCCCACACACGCACTATCGCAGTGGACGAGGCGATCCGTTGGCCGATTGCCCCTCCGGACGTGACCGCCCGGACGCGAACACACGGAAGTCGCTGTTCAACGCGCGGGCGACGCACCGCCACACCTACGAGGAGAAGAAGGGCCTGCCGTGCAGCAGGACGACGGGCGGACGCGCCGCGTTTCCCCAGCACGTCCCGCCGTCAGGTGACCCTGCGCAGGATCACGACCCAGTCCTCGCTGTCCGGGTCGTCCACGCGGTCGAGCTTCCAGGTCTCGTCCCGCACCGGGAAGGTGTCCCCGACATGCAGCGTGTACTTCTGCTCCCCGTCGGCGTCCACCACGAGCCGGACGGTGAGCGGCTCACCGGGCGGTTCGTAGACGTAGATCACGGCGAACCAGGCATTGTCCGACTCTCCGGGCACCCTCGGCCACAGCCTGACTTCGTTGATCATGTTCCTATCCCATCGTGGTGAAGCGGTTCTTGAAGCTGTCTCTGAGTTCCTTGGCCGTCAGCGGCTCAGGGTGGTTGCGGTTGTGCGGATTGCGCAGGTGGATGAGCCCCTGGTCGTCCACCTTGATCACCTCGTAAGCATGACCTGCCACGAGGTCGTGGAGGAGCGGCGGCTTGCCCTTCTCGACACTTCGCGTGCCGATCAGTATCGGGCAGCCTGCCTCCAGCTTCTCCCGGAACGAGGTGAGCAGCTGGCGGTCCGGGCTGCGGCCGTTCATGTCGTACTGCGCGGGGAAGTCCTCGGTGTACGCGGGCTTGCCCGTGAGCTGGGTCAGCATTTCGGCGCGATGGGTCGGCATGGTGCCGAGGTTGAGCCGTTCGTAGCCGGACGCATGCTTGAGACGGCCCTCCTCCCACGTCTGGTCGACACCCGCGAAGGCCTTCTCCAGGATCGAGGGCCAGGCGACACCCCCGGCGCCCGCACGCGCGTAGGCGGGCTTTTCCGTCTTGTTGTAATCCACGACCAACTCCGGCGTGACAGTGAGAACGGTGACGGCACCCGATGGTTCGAAGTGAGTCCAGTCGCCATCGAAGGTCCTCTTGACCTGATGGAGAGTCACCTCGTAGGTGCCGTCCTCGTTTTCCTTGATGCACTCCGAGATCGCCTCTGGAAGATGACCGGCAACGGCCCTCATGGTGGCGATCACCCCGCAGTCGTCGAGCTTTCCCTGCTCGGCCTGCTCACGCGTGGGCGGTCCGTCGAACAGCGGGGCGCGCTGCCCGTCGGGCCGGTCGAGAGGCGTGCCGTACTGACGGAGGGACACGCCCAGTTCGGGGATCTCCATGGCGTTGAACGCCGGCCGGTCCACCGTGGCGTACAGGTCGACGGGACCGTCCGCCGGCTCACGGGGTCCGACAAAGGCGTCGCGCAACTTCGAGAAGGTGTCCCCCAGAAAGGCGCCCTCGGGGTCCTCGCCGTCGGCGGCCGCGTCCGAAGCCTCGTACTTTGTCTCGTCCCTGTTCTCGCCCTTCGCCGAGTCTGTGAGGGTCTCCGACGCGGCCTCGGGGGAGTCCTCTGAGGTGTGGGGCTCTTCCGGTTCCTGCGGCGTGCCGGAGTGATCCGCGTACTCCGTGGTGTCCGCGGATTCGGGTTTCCCTGCTTCTTCTGCTTCTTCGGGTTCCTGCGGCTCGTCCGGCCACTCGGAAGCATCGGCCCGCTCCCCGGCCTCGTCGGAAGCGTTGGGCTGCTCGGGGCCTTCCGACGCTTCGGGGCTCTCGGGGCCGTCCGGGTCCTCGGGGCTCTCGGGATCCGCTGGGTCCTCCGACGCCTCGGGCTTCTCGTGGTCCTCCCGCTGCTCGGGCTCCTGGGGCTCTTCGGACTCCCCGTTCCCCTCCGACGCTTCGAAATCCATCGGTCCGGAGTCCTCCGAGACCTCGGCCTGCTCCGGGCTCTCGGCGGTCGACACGTCCTCCACTGCGTGGGGCTCTTCCGGTTCCTCCAGCATGCCGGAATGATCCGCGTACTCCGCGTACTCCGCGTACTCCGCGTACTCCGCGTACTCCGTGGTGTCCGCAGACTCGGGTTCCCCCACTTCCTCGGGTTCCTGCGGTTCGTTCGGCCACTCCGAAGCATCGGCCCGCTCCCCGACCTCGTCCGAAGCCTCGAGGGCCGCTGGGCTCGCTGGTTCCTCATCGGCGTCGTCGGCGTCGCGGAACCCGTCCGCGACGTCCGCGATGTCCGCCGGCTCCACCGGCTCGCCCGGCCTGTCGCCCGCGTCCGCAGCTCTAGGCGTCGGCAGCGCCTCTGATGCGTTCGTCTCGGCACCACGGTCGGCAGTGTGCAGCTCGCTCAATCCGTCCCCCCAACAACAGTCAGGGATCGTACGTCGCGCGTTCGCCCACGGTGGCGGCGGGCCGCGACTCACACCGTCCGGGCCACCGCCAACACCACTGCTCCCGACGCTGGTTCGACGGATCTGCGCCAGTCTCACGCGGCGAGGGCTGACGAGTCCGCCAAGGTGTCGCAGTCGCGGCAGAAGCCCGGCTCAGGCGCGCGGAAGGCGCGGTCGCAGCGGTCGCAGTTCTGGAGTGGGTCGGGGCGTGGCGGTGGCGCCGGGGTGGCTGGGAGCGGCGGGGGCAGGAGCGCGGTCAGCCGGTGGCTGAGGAGCGCGGCCGGGTAGTGGATGCGGCCTGGGGGAAGCGCGGCGATGAGAGTACGGCGTACGGCGTCGGGGGCGATGCCCCGTTCCAGCCAGGTGTCGACGGCCGGGGCGAGTCGGTGTACGTCGCGCTCGGCGAGGATCAGGCGGGGGTCGTCGCGCCGCAGCCCGGAGAGGAGCGCGGTGGCGGGCGTGGAGGGTGCGGCCTCCGGCTCGGGTGGCGGCGGCGCTGGGGTCGGCTCCGGCTCCGGGGCGCGCTCTGTCTGTGGCTCGGGCTCGGCTCGCATCGTCGACGGATTGTTGTACGAGAGCGTCAACGTGATCACCGTGCCCGACGGCAGCCGCACCTGGATGCGCGCGAGGTAGCCATGCTCCTCCAGCTCCCGCAGGGCGGCGGCGATCCTGATCTCGCCCTCGGGGAAGCGCTCCGTGAGGCGCTTGATCGAGATCCTCGCACCGGCAGGCAGCGACTGGATGTGGGCCGCCAGCCCGATCGCGGTGAGCGACAGTTCGGTGTGCTGGGCGAGGTGGTTTCCGACCACGACGAAGCGTTCCGTGTGCCGGACGTTGAAGTGCTGGATGCCGGGCCGGTGAACGGGCGGCGGCGCGCACGAGGGCGCGTTAAGCTGCGGGTCAGTCATCGGGAAGCTGTTTCTTCCTCGGTGGTCAGGCCCTCGATCGGGATGCCAGTCCCGGCCGGGGGCCGTCGTATGCGTGCGGTTGTCGAGGCCGAGCCTGCACCGCGAATTGGCATATGCGCCAGCTGGGTTGGAACAGATCACCCATGTGAGTGAGCCTGCCGGTGAGGGGCTGGGGGAGGTTTGGGGAGGTTCTTTCACCGGGTTCTTTGACTACTTGGCGCCGTGGCACACCGGGTTCTGCCCCACCGGGACCGGGAAACCTCGATGCGGTCAAAGTGGTGCGACGTGGTCTTTCTCGGACCGGGCCGTCAATGCGGCGAGTCCGGGTCGCCGTCCAGGTTCTCCGAGTGGTCGAGCAGTGCGTTGGTCGAGCGGGCGAGCCTGAGCGTGTGCGGCGGTGGCGGGCGGGGCCTGACGGAGACCGTGCCGGCGCTGCGGGGGCATGGGAGAAGGCGGGCCGCGACCCGGGCGCGCTTCAGGTCGTCCCGCGGTCGTGGGCTGTAGTGGGTCTATAGTGAACGCTATGGCGTCGACAACGATTCAGGTTCCCCGCGAGACCCGCGATCACCTCGCGGCGCTCGCCGCCGAACGCGGCCTCACGATGGGCCAGCTGGTCCAGCAGCTCGCCGAGCGGGAGCCCACGGAGGCCCAGATCGCCGAGCGGCTGCGGGCCGACCGCGATGCTGCCCGTCAGAACATGGGCTCCGCCATGAGCGACGACGAGTTCGACCAGGCACCCGACATCCTCGGGAACATCTACAAGATCGCGGCGGAGAAGGTGCGAGCCGCGCGGGGCACTGCCGCGTGATCATCCTCGACACCAGCGCGATCCTGGCTCTCGCCGAGGGGCACAAGATCCTCAATCAGCTCGCCGCCAACATGGCGAAGACACCCGGTGACGCCCTCTGGGTCCCTGCCCTGTGCCTGACACAAGCTGAAACGGATACGGCCGACGCCGGCCGGGCCGCCCTGGCGTTCTCTTCGGTCGCCGTCGACAACCTCGACACCGTCGCCGCGGTCACCGTCGGCACCCTCGTCCGCGACGGCTTCGGCGGCTCCGACACCTGCCACGCTCTCTACTGCGCCTCTCCCCGCCCTCAGTTCACGGGTATGTCGATCCTGCTGACTGCCCGCGAGGACCGGTATCCGCCGGGCATCGTCACTGTGGACATCGACTCGCCGGGGATGCTGGGTTACTACTGATCGCCAGGTGGCGTCCTCAGCTGGGGTGCACTCTGGTCAGAGCGCCATGAAGCGGTCCAGTTCCCGCGCCTTCCTGCGCAGTCGGTCGGCCCATGCGGCCTCGTCCCAGTTCGCCATAGGGACCTGTACGTCCCTGAGTCCCTCGCCCGGCGCGGTGTCGGGTGGCGTCCAGCGCACATTGACCCGTGCTCGCTCCGCGAGGACGACCATCGTGGCCACGAACCCGTCGGAGAGGGCCAGCATGACCCTGTGCCGCGTACGTCGGTGCTCTGCCAACAGGGCGTTGACGAAGATCTCGAAGGCAGCCGGGTCGACCTGGCACTCGTCGGCCACCATCGGCCCGATGCCGGACGGGAGTCCCAGTTCTTCCTCGAAGACGGCCACGTGCCGTAGGAACAGCCGGGATGCCCCGTTGGACGGGTTCCACAGTGTCTCGTCGCCCATGTCGAAGTACTGGCTCATCGCGGCGCCTCCCCCTTGATCACGCGGGTCATCACCGTATCCGCGGATCGCGGTTGCCTCCGAGGCATTTCAACGCCCTACGGCCCGACGTTCCACTCCCGCGGCAGGTCGGTGTCGCAGAAGACGCACACGAAGTCCTCGTCCCGCACGATGTTCAGCTGCTCGCATCCCGTACAGCGCCGGAAGACGACCTCGTGGGTGAACCTCTCGGGCCGCGCCAGTCCGGCCCGGTCCAGCGCGTCGGCGACCGCCGCCCAGGAATCGGGGGCCGGACAGTATCCGGTCGACTGGTTGCTGACCGCGGAGACCGCCCACCCGTCGGTGCTGCGGGCGAAGGAGATCTCCCCGGCTCCCTGGACCCATCCACGGCCCGCACACGCGACGTGCTCGCTGCGCCGCGGCGCCAGCCTCAAGTGGCCGTTCTCGTCGACGACGTACGTGAACGGCTCCGCCAGCTCGCCGGGTGACTGCTCGCGGACCCAGTCGCCGAAGTCGCCGACGGACCGGATGATCCGCCCTTCGCTTCCGGGGCGTACGGCGGCCCGGATGTCGGGGTCGCCCATGTACCCGTACCGGCGGGGCACGGTCGTGTGCGGCTAGGCGCCGACGCGGGTGGAGGACTGTGCGTACGTGACGAACGCAGTCCAGTCGGCGGGAGCGAAGGCGAGCTGGGGGCCGGTGAGGTTCTTCGAGTCGCGGACGTGGATGGTGGTGGGGCAGGCGGCGACCTCGACGCATTCGCCGCCCTCGCCGCCGCTGTAGCTGGACTTGCGCCACTCGATGGCGACCTCGACGCAGGTGCCGCCTTCGCCGCCGCTGTAGCTGCTCTTAAACCAGTGGAGCTGCACGGTGTTCATCGACGCTCTCCCAGCATCTTCTCGATCAGGGACAAGGACTCCCGGGGCGTCAGGGCCCGCGCCCGCATGATCCCATAGCGCTCGGTGAAGACACGGACTTCTTCCCGGTCGGTGATCAGCCGGGGGTACCCCTGGATCTCTGTGTACGCCGCCTGGTGCCGCCCCTTGGGGGTCAGCAAGGTGAACGCGCCGTCCATGCAGGGGTGTTCCTCGTGATCAGTCGGCATCACCTGGAGCTCAACGGTCCGCAGCCGCCCGACATGCAGGAGCCGACGCAACTGGTGCTCATGGACGGTCTTCCCACCGTTCGGCCGTTGCAGCACAGACTCCTCCAGCACAAAGCTGAATGTCGGCGCCGGCCAGCACTCGAAGATCTGCTGTCGGGCAAGTCGGTCGGCCACGCGCTTCTCGATGGTCGCCTCGTCCAGCAACGGCCGTCGTTGGGCGAAGATCGCCCGGGCGTACTCCTCGGTCTGAAGCAGCCCCGGGACGGCTTGATTGCAGTACTCGTGCAGAGCAACAGACTCCGCTTCCGCCTTGGCGAAATCTCGGAACCAGTCCGGATGCCGCGTCCGCGCCTTCGACAGCGCCTCCTGTACGTCCTCGACCGCCGCCTTCAGCACACCCCCCGCGCCCAGCAAGTCGTCAGCCCGCACGAGGAAGTCGGGCTGCGGAGTCCGTACGCCCCGCTCGATCGCGGAGATCAGATCCTCCCCGCAGTGCACCCCCGCCCCCAGCTCCTTTTGGCTCAGCCCGGCCAGCTCCCGGAACACCTTGATCTGCTTGCCGAGCGCCCTGAAGAGATGCGCTGTCCCGTCCACTTCGGCGGGCCGCTCCGGCCGTTCCTCGCGTCCTGCGTTCCCCATGTCCGTACCGCCCTGTCCGCGTCCCGACGGTCACGGCCGACACCCCGACAGTGCACCGACCGCACCCGTACCATTACCCAGCGTCGTGACGTCGCTCCTGGTCAGGGTACGGCGGACCGACCACGCTCAGTGACATGAAAGCCGAAACCGCCACCCCCACGGTCGAGTTCACCCAACGCCTCAGCGCCACCCGCCGCGGCGCCCGGCTGGCCCGCCATCTGGCCGTCCAGCAACTCGACGACTGGGGCGTCCCGTACGGAACCGACCTCTCCGACGCGGCGGCCCTCATCGTGGCCGAGCTCGCGACCAACGCCGTCTCCCACGCGCGCGTCCCTGGCCGGGACTTCCAACTACGCCTCGTGCTTGCCCCGACGACCCTCCGCATCGAGGTATCCGACGCCCGCGGCGACCGCACCCCGACCCTGAGCCCGCCGGCCCCCGACTCCGAGACGGGCCGCGGCCTCCTCCTCGTCAACGCCCTGGCCACGACGTGGGGCACGTCCGACCGCGTCGTCGGCAAGACGGTCTGGGCGGAACTGTCACTGCCCTGAGTTGTTGCTGCCGTCGGAGACGCGTGCACGACCGGCTGTCCGGCTTCACCGGGTCGAGATGGCGGCCGTGACCCGCCTCACTGATGCGGACGGGCGCAGCGTCGGCGGCTCGCGCGACGTCCAGTTCTCGC
The DNA here is from genome assembly GCF_053611045.1 of Streptomyces sp. NPDC054841. Lineage (NCBI taxonomy): Bacteria > Bacillati > Actinomycetota > Actinomycetes > Kitasatosporales > Streptomycetaceae > Streptomyces > Streptomyces sp. NPDC054841. Next base: position 22,263 of record NZ_JBSGZO010000046.1, read on the forward strand.
AGTGGACGCTCCCGCGCTGCCGCCCTCGTCGTCGGCAGGGGCCTCGCCCTGTCAGTCGCTCGGGAGGCTGCTGAGCCAGGTTCGGTAGTAGGTCTCCTGCTCTTGTACTGTGCCGACTTGGTTTAGTTCTGCAGGGTCGAAGGTTTTGACGACGGCATCCAAATCCGTGACGGGGTGTCCCATTTTCCTGACGATGACCTTGTGGCCTCCTCCCATCTGAATTGCCATGCCAGACGGATAGCAATCCGTCCTGGAGCCGTTGCAGCAGAGGCGTACGCCGTGAGGCTCGCAGATGTTTCGGATACTCTTCAGGCATTCCCACAGATTTGGGCCATGTGATTCGTATACTGGACCATCGGGGCGGCTTATCTTGACGCGCGCCGCGTCTGAAGAGAGATCCCATTCCAGCGCAGAATCAAGGAAAGTGCTGGGCCTTGATTCTGGTGCGTAGACGCGAATGATTCCTCTAGCTGTCACGGGTGAACACCACCAGCTCGTCGTCAAATTCCCAAAACTCGTCGATCTTCCAGACTCTGGTTACCCTGTTGAAGGGTATCTCGCCCTTGAAGGCGATCTCTCTTTCGAATGGTGTTGGGTTCAAGGTGCCAAGCTCATTATTGACGTGTATCCCGCCTGCGGGTGACTCTATTTCATAAACGTACCCTCCGGGTTTGGCGAAGGTCAACGCCACATCTGGGGACCGCGATGTCGAAATATAGTCGCTTGGTGTGTGATTTACGACGTGATCATACAGCGACACCTCGCTACCGGGTACGGCTGACGTGAATCCGCCTGCCTGCCTGATTTCCTGCGGAGATCTACTGTCGCCCCTATAGAGGAGCTCGCCTTCCTGCGGGCATGCGTCGGGGGCGAGCCCAAGACGGTCGGTGCAGACGCTCGGATTTCTTACATAAGTGGCCGGATTCGGTGCCGGAGCCAACCCCAGCGGGTCCGAAGTGAGGTATCGGCCGGTTTCGGGGTCGTAGTGACGGAAGAAGTTGTAGTGGAGTCCGGTTTCCGGGTCGAAGTACTGGCCCGGGAAGCGTAGCGGCGTGTACGCCGTGCTCGCCGTTGCCCACGTCGTCGTACCCCAGAGTGTGCTGCGCGTGCGCCACGCCAAGGCACCAGATTCGTCGATGAGTTCGGTGGGAGTGCCGACCAGATCGGTGACGATGGCGAAGAAGCGTTCGTCGATCGTGTCCTGTGGGGCGTCTGCCGCGAGGACCCGTTCCGTCTGGGCCAGGGGGCGCAGGCCGTTGTGGTCCCAGGTGAGGGTGACAGGGTTGGGCAGGCCTTCGGCCTGGGTGGTCTGTTCGCAGAGGGTGGTGCCGTCCCAGGTGAAGGAGACCTGTTCCAGGACCGCCTCTCCATCGGCCGCGAGGCGTTGCTTCGCGGTGCGGCGGCCCAGCGCGTCGTACTGGTAGCGCCACACCGTGCCGTCCGGGGTGGTCACCGAGACGAGACGGTCCTCCACGTCCCACGCGTACCGCCAGGTGTCCGGCTTGCGCGACAGACGCGTCTTCTGGCGCAGGACGACGCGGCCTTGCGCGTCGTGTTCGTAGCGGACGTTGCCGGCGCGGGTGATGAGCGTGCCGGTGTAGGCACGCGCACCCGTCGCCTCGTGGCCCGGGTGGGAGGCTGGCCAGGACGCCTCCGTCTGGTTGCCCGCCGAGTCGTAGGCGTACCGCTCGGTCCAGTCGGCCGCCTGGACCGCGGTGACGCGGCCGACCGCATCCAGGTCGAAGCGACGGACGCCGGAGAGCTGGTCGTCGATGCCGACGAGGTTGCCGTCCGCGCGGTAGGTGTAACCACGGCGCTGAAGGCTGCGGTCCGCACCAGTGACGTGCTGGTCGGTGAGGCGGCCCATCGCGTCGAAGGCGTGCGTGAGCGTGACCGTCTCGCCGACGTGACGGGCGAGCTCCTGGCCCGCCGCGTCACGTTCGAACGTGAGCGTACGGCCCGAGGTCGTCAGTTCTGTGCGGCGGCCCGCCGCGTCGTACGACCAGGTGCTGACGGCCCCGCCGGGCGTCGTCCGGCCTGTTCGGCGGCCCAGGGCGTCGTAATCGAAGGCAAGCTTCCCGCCGTTCACCGTCTCGGTCCTGAGCCGCCCGTAGCGGTCGCGGAGCCGGGTCAGCGTCGCGTCCGGGTTCGCCGCGACCGCGAGTTCGTCGAAGATGTCGTACTCGTACGTGGTGACGGAGCCCTCGGCGTCCTTGCGGGTGATCTGGCCCAGCGCGTTGTGCTCGAACCGCACCCTCTGGCCGAGGCCGTTCGTCCGGGAAGCCAGCCGCCCGGCCGCGTCGTACGCGTACGTCAGGGTCCGGCCGTCGAAGTCGGTCTCAGATATGAGCCGACCCACCGCGTCGTACTCGTAGTCCCAGGTCAGGCCCTGCGGATTCGTGACCCGGGTCAGGCGCAGGTTCGTGTCATGGGCGAACTCGTACCGCACGCCGTCCGGCCCGGTCCGGGCCATGAGCAGGTCGAAGTCGGTGTACTCGTACGTGGAGACACCGCCCATGGCGTCGGTGTGGCTGGTGCAGTTGCCCTCGCCGTCGTACGTCCACGACTGCGCGCTGCCGTCCGGCTCGACACGTCGTGCGAGCTTGCCCTCAACCGTCCACTCCAGGCGGGTGACCGCCCCGAGCGGGTCGGTGAGGGTAACCGGGCGGCCGAAGGCGTCCCGTTCGTAGCGCGTCGTGGCACCCAGAGGGTCCGTGACTTCGAGCGGAAGCCCGGCCTTGTCACAGCGCACGCTGCTGGTGTGGCCCAGCGCGTCCGTCACCGACGTCGGATGGCCCGCTCCGTCGTACGAGAACCGCGTCGTCGTGCCCGACGCGTCGGTGACCGAGGTGCGGTTGCCGCGCTCGTCGAACGTCTGGCGCGTCACCTGGCCGTCCGCGCCCCGGATGCGCACCGGGAGCCCGAGGCCGTCGTACTCCGCCGACACTTCCCGGCCGTCCGGACGGACCACCGCGGTCGGGTGCCCCTGCTCGTCGTACGTGGTGCTGGTGACGTGGCCGAGCGGGTCGGCGACGGCCAGTAACCGGTTGTAGCGGTCGTACTCGAACCGAGTGACTTCGCCGTTCGCGTCGATCTCCGCCACGACCTGCGAGCGGTCGTTGACCACGAACCGCTTCGTGTGCCCCAGCCCGTCGGTCACGGAAGTCATCCGCAGGCCGGTGTCCGGGTCGGTGTCGTCCCACGTGAAGTGGGATTCGACGTGGCCGTTCGTACCGGACTGGTACACGCAGCGGTCGAGATCGTCGTAGACGTAGTCGTAGTGACTGCCGTTGGTGTCGGTCCAGGACGTGATGCGACCTTGCTCGTCGCAGCCGAAGCGCAGTGGGCGGCCTGAGGAGTTGGTGACTTCGGAGAGATGGCCGTCGGTGTAGCCGTACCGCGTGATCTCCTGGTCCGAGCCGTCCGCCGACGCGCCCGCGAGATGCAGGGCGGTGACCCTGCCCTCGTGCGTGGTGAGCTTCAGGTGGTAGCCGCCGTGGTGGACGATCGACGTGGGGGCGCCGGCGTCGTCGTACTCGAAGGTGATCCAGCGGCCGTTCCGGTCGTCGACCTGAGCGAGCAAGGCTTGCTCGGTGCTGCGCGTGGCGAAGTGCCGGACCTGGCCCGTGTCGGGGTCGGTGACCGTGTAGTCCCCATCGGTGTCTACGTCCAAGGGCCAGTGACGGCCGTGGGTGGGCATGACGGGTACGCCCGGCGCGGGGTGCGGATACGCCAACAGGCTGCCGTCTTCGTCGATGAACACGACGCCCTCGGAGTCCATCTCCAGTCGTTGGTCGACCGTGCTCGCCCACGTCGGGCCGAACCAGCCGCCCGCACGGTACGACGACTCGAAGGTGCGCTGGAACACCAGCGGCAGCGAGCCGGGCAGGACGACGTCAGTCTGTGGCAGGACCATCCGGCCGGTGGCGACGTCGACCGGATCGCCCGCACATGTCCGTTTGGAGCACTCGCGGTTCGTGCCGTCGGGATCCTTGCCGTGGCCCTCGCGACCCTTGCCCTTCGGGGTGTCGGCGAGGTCCTTCGCCCGACCCGCGATGCTCTTGGCGCCGCCCAGGCCCTTGCTGCCAAAGACTTCGGGCAAGGCGCGGCCGAAGAACTCCAACGGGTCGTCCTTGAAGGACTCCCACGCGCCCTTCAGCGCCCGGTCCGGATGGGCCGCGGTGGAGGCAATGCCGGCCAGGGTCATGTTGGCGTTCTTGTAGTACTCGGCCGGGTGCGTGATGTTGTAGGGGTCCAGTGGGTTGACCGAGCGGACGAAGTTGGTGAGGCCGACCACGCCCTTGGCGACGCCGCCGGTGAAGTGGAGCATCTCGGCGCTCGTGCCGGTGCTGTAGTCCATGAAGTCGAACTGCAGACGGTCCGCCGCCGAGGGCTCGGCCGGAGCGTGCGCCATCGCCGCCGCGATGGACTTCTTCGCCGTCTCCGCTGCCTCGTTGCGCTGGCGGCGGGCCTTGTTGAGGATCTCGTGGGCGTGCTCGCGCTGGGCGTTGCCCGGGTCGGTGAAGGGGTCCGGCCTGGGAAGCGGGTTGTCGCCGTCGCGGGCCGCGTTGTAGGCGTCGACCTTCTTGTTGTAGGCGTCGGCCGCCGTTTTCGACGACTCGTCGCCCTTCTTGTAGAGGGCGATGGCCTCTTTGGCCTGGCCCTGGGCCCAGGTGAGGGTCGTGGCGTAGGTCTCCAGGGCCCTGGCCGCGTCGTCGAAGGCGTCTGCCGCGTGCAGCCAGTCGGTGGGGAGCGTCTCCAACTTGCCGCGGAACGCCTCGGCAGCCTCGCCCTTCCAGTGGCTGGAGTCCAGGCCCTTCAGGCCCTGGCCGACGCTGTCGAAGGCCGACTTGAAGTCCCTCAGGTTCTTCACGGACGCGGTGATGTCGCCGGGCTTGCCGTGGATCAGCTCGTTGGCCTCCTCGGTCTCGCCGAGCTTCGCCTCGCCGACCTCCGCACCCAGCCAGGACGCGGCGTCGTCGCCCCAGTCCTCCACGGTGTCGGCGTAACCCTCCGCGCCGACGTAGTCGAGACCCTCGCCGAGCCGGTCCGTCGTCCAGTCGACGCCTTCGCCGACCTTTTTCTTGCCCCAGTCGACACCGTCCCCGACCGCTTCGAGGCCATCGTTGAAGGCTTTGCCCCAGTCCATCAGCTGTTGTCCCCCCGGACCGGTTCCTCAGTGCGCTTGACGGCCTCCTCGGACGGTTCCAGCACTTCGCGGATCTTGTTCTCCGTCGCTTCGCGCATGGCCGGGTCCATCACGCCGTAGTTCTCCATCGAGTCCATCTGGGAGTACATGGCGTCGTACGCGGTGTCCTTCCAGGTCTGCTTGACCTCGCCGTGCGCCTCGCTGAACGATTCCCCGCTCCAGTCGGCCCCGTCGAACGGTGTCTGCGAACTGATCTCGTCCCAGCTCCTGGCCTTGACCTCGTCCTCGCTCAGATGCGGGTTTCCGTTGACCCCGTTCACCGCGATCTTGAACGTGTCCTTGATGTACTGCTCCTGCTCATGGAACGCGCCCGCCGACAGGCCCAGCGCGGCCGTGAGCACGTTTCCCCTCTGCATCAGCCCCCGTACGCCCCAACCCCAGCGCTCACAGAACGTCGTGAACTGCTCGGCCAGGCCCGCGTGCCCCAACTGCACTCCCGTCAGGGACAGATCCGAGAAGCCGCGGCCCGTGATCGCCTGCTGGCCTACCGTGAGGTCCTTCAGCTCGGAATGCGCCAGGTTGATGCCCTTCGCGATCTGTTGGAGCGCGCCCGCCGGTGCAGCGAGATCCGCGTGGTCCCCGCTCATTCCGTATCCCCCATATCGACAACGGCCGACTCCGGCACGACACCCTCGACCGGCGGGAACAACATCCCGTCCTCGCTGCCCGCATCCAGCGCCACACCAGCCGGCCCCGGCAGCATCGGCACCATCACATCCAGCAACCGCGCGCCCAGGACCGTCCGGTACGTCCACTCCCGCTCCGCGTCCCCCTGCGCGTGCGCGAACCGGGCCAGTGCCTCCTCGTGGGAGAACGCGCAGATCCAGCGGACACCGCCCTGGTCGGCGGTCCACAGGCTGCCGTACGGGTCGATCGGCACCAGTACCGCCGTACGCCGGAACTCGCCGAGCAGTACCGCGAACTCGCGCCGCGCGGCCGCCGCTTCCTGAGCACCGGGCGGCTCGGTGGCCGGTATCGGTGCGCGCGGCGCTCGCGGTCCGCGCGGCGCTCCCGAAGTCGGCTGAGCCCGGTCCCCGGCCAAGTCGGCAAGTCTCATGGGCCGGCTCTGCTTCGGTTCGTCGTCCCCCTGGTCGATCACGCCCGGCATCGTGTCACGCCGGTGTTTACGCGAGCAACGAGGGAAAGAGCGGGGGAGCGGCGCACCAGGAGGAATCGGCCACCGGCCCCACCGGCGCTCTCTTTGGCGACCTTCCGGCCTCTGCCTGTCAGCGGGCGCTCGTATGCTCACTGCATGACGGATGACCACGCCGCTCACCAGCCCGATCACCAGGTCGCAGGCTCAGCCGGACGCCCTACCGACAACGCCATGCGCCGCGCCCTCAAGCGAGCGAGGGACGGTGTCGCTCTCGACGTCACCGAGGCCGCCGTGCTGCTGCAGGCGCGTGGGGCGGATCTGGACGACCTCTGCGCGTCGGCGGCCCGGGTGCGGGACGCGGGGCTGGAGGCGGCCGGGCGGGGCGGGGTCATCACGTACTCGAAGAGCGTGTTCATTCCGCTCACCCGGCTGTGCCGGGACAAGTGCCACTACTGCACCTTCGCCACCGTTCCCGGGAAGCTGCGGCGTGCCGGGCACGGGATGTTCATGTCGCCGGACGAGGTACTGGACATCGCGCGGCGCGGGGCCGAACTGGGCTGCAAGGAAGCGCTGATCACGCTCGGAGACAAGCCCGAGGACCGCTGGCCGGAGGCGCGGGAGTGGCTGGAGGCCGAGGGGTACGACGACACGATCGCGTACGTACGGGCCATGGCGATCCGCATCCTGGAGGAGACCGGGCTGCTGCCGCACCTCAACCCCGGGGTCATGACCTGGACCGACTTCCAGAGGCTCAAGCCGGTCGCCCCGTCGATGGGCATGATGCTGGAGACCACGGCCACCCGCCTCTGGTCCGAGCCCGGCGGGCCGCACCACGGATCGCCGGACAAGGAGCCGGCCGTGCGGCTGCGGGTGCTGGAGGACGCCGGGCGCAGTTCCGTGCCGTTCACCAGCGGGCTGCTGATCGGGATCGGGGAGACGTACGAGGAGCGGGCGGAGTCGCTGTTCGCGCTGCGCCGGGTCTCCCGGGCGTACCACGGCATCCAGGAGCTGATCATCCAGAACTTCCGCGCCAAGCCGGACACGGCGATGCGCGGCATGCCGGACGCCGAGCTGGACGACCTGGTCGCCACCGTGGCCGTCGCCCGGCACATCATGGGGCCGTCGGGCTGTCTGCAGGCCCCGCCGAACCTGGTGGACGACGAGTACGGGCGGCTCATCGCGGCCGGGATCGACGACTGGGGCGGGGTGTCGCCTCTCACGATCGACCACGTCAACCCCGAGCGGCCGTGGCCGCAGATCGACGCCCTCGCCGAGAAGTCCGCGGCGGCGGGTTTCGAGCTGCGTGAACGGCTGTGTGTGTACCCCGAGTTCGTGCAGCGCGGCGAGCCCTGGATGGACCCGCGGCTGCTGCCGCACGTACGGGCGCTCGCCGACCCGGAGACGGGCCTGGCGGACGAGGACGCGCTCGTGCAGGGGCGGCCCTGGCAGGAGCCGGAGGAGGCGTTCACGGCCGCCGGACGCACCGACCTGCACCGCACCATCGACACCGACGGGCGTACGAGCGACCGCCGGGACGACTTCGACGAGGTGTACGGCGACTGGGAGGCCCTGCGCGAGGCCGCCGCGCCCGGCATGGTGCCCCAGCGGATCGACACGGACGTACGACAGGCCCTGGCGACCGCCGCCGACGATCCCACCGGGCTCACCGACGACGAGGCGCTGGCGCTCCTGCACGCCGACGGGCCGGCGCTGGACGCGCTCACCCGGATCGCCGACGACGTCCGCCGGTCGGTCGTCGGCGACGACGTCACGTACATCGTCACCCGGAACATCAACTTCACGAACGTCTGCTACACCGGCTGCCGCTTCTGCGCCTTCGCCCAACGGCGCACGGACGCAGACGCGTACACCCTCTCCCTGGACCAGGTCGCCGACCGGGCGCAGCAGGCGTGGGACGTCGGCGCGGTCGAGGTGTGCATGCAGGGAGGCATCCACCCGGACCTGCCCGGCACGGCCTACTTCGACATCGCACGGGCCGTGAAGCAGCGGGTCCCGGGCATGCACGTGCACGCGTTCTCGCCGATGGAGGTCGTCAACGGCGCGACGCGGACCGGGATGTCGATCCGCGAGTGGCTGACGGCCGCGAAGGAGGCGGGGCTCGACTCCATCCCCGGGACGGCCGCGGAGATCCTCGACGACGAGGTCCGCTGGGTGCTGACGAAGGGCAAGCTGCCCACCGCCACCTGGATCGAGGTCATCTCCACCGCGCACGAGCTGGGCATCCGCTCCTCGTCGACGATGATGTACGGGCACGTGGACCAGCCCCGGCACTGGCTCGGCCACTTCCGTACGCTCGCCAGGATTCAGCAGGCCGCGCTGGAGGCCGGGCGGCAGGGCTTCACGGAGTTCGTGACCCTGCCCTTCATCCACACCAACGCACCGGTCTACCTGGCCGGGATCGCCCGGCCCGGGCCGACCACCCGCGACAACCGTGCGGTGACGGCGATGGCCCGGCTCCTGTTGCATCCGCACATTCCCAACATCCAGACCAGCTGGGTGAAGCTGGGGGCGGACGGCGCGGCGGAGATGCTGCGCTCCGGTGCGAACGATCTCGGCGGCACGCTGATGGAGGAGACCATCTCCCGGATGGCGGGGTCCAGTTACGGCTCGTACCGCTCGATCCAGGACCTGGTCGCGATCGCGGAGGCGGCGGGACGGCCGGCGAAGCCGCGTACGACGCTGTACGGGGAGGTGCCGGAGGAGCGCGTGGCGGCCGCGGCCGCTTCCGACGGACACCTGCCGGAACTGCTGCCGGTACTGACGGACTGAGCGGGACCGGTCTGCGGAATGGGCGGGCGCGCGTCCGGTTCGCGGACTGAGCGGGAGCGGGACCGGTGCTGACGGGGCTGAGCGAGTGCGCGGCCGGTCTGTGTACTGAGCGTGCGCGTCCGGTACGCGGGCTGAGCGGGAGCGGGACCGGTCTGCGGGCCGAGCTGGTGCGCGGACCGGTCTGCTGAGCCGGTCCGCGCGCTGCGCCGGTACGCGGGCCGGCCCGGGTACCGGCCGAGACGCCGGTCGGTCCCGCGCTCGCCCGAGACCCCGACCGTTCCGCGGGCTGCGCCGAGAGCCGCCCACCGGTCCCTTCGCTCAGCCCGTGCGCCTCAGAAGTGCCACGGTCAGCCCCTTCAGCCGCTCGGTTCCGCTCACCTCGTAGTGCGCCCGAAGGGCCTGCGCCTGGGCGCCGGACAGCGCCTGCAGCGGATCCCAGGTGTTCCCGAGCACCACCACCCAGACGCGGCGTTCGGCCCCCACGCACCGGGCCGGAACCGGGCAGTCGGCCGACGACAGGTCATGGCGGTCGGCGGCCGATTGGGCGAGGAAGACATCACGCATCTTCAGCTCGCGGGACAGGTAGAAGCCGACGCCGACGCCGAGCATGCGTTCCTCCGCCCGGTCGTAGACCACCGCGTCGCCTGCTACGTGGAACTTCTCGATGGTCCGCGCCGCTCCCTCGTAGTCCAGGCCCTGCCAGGAGTGCCCGTTCGTCTCCCGGAGCGGCTTCTGGTCGGGAAGCGTGAGCAGTGCGAGTACCACCAGGGCCGCCGCGACCAGCGTCCGGGATCGTGCCGCGGCGAGTCCCGCCCCGGCCAGGACGGCCCATGCCGGGAGGACGAACAGCAGGTACCGGGGGTAGAAGTACGAGACGTCCCCGTGCGAGAGGGCCCAGAGCACCAGCGGGGGCAGCACCGCCACCGCGGTGCCGAACAGGGCGGCGGCACGGTCCTCCCGCCACGCGATCACGGCAGGGATCGTCATCGCCCCGGCCAGCAGGCCGGACACGCACAACTGCGGCCACACCGTGAGCAGACCCCAGGCGTCGGGTTCGGGGATCCATGAGATCTGCCGCCCGGCCTGCGCTCTGCCCAGCAGCAGCACGGGTGCCGCACAGGCCACTCCCGCCAGTGCCGCTGCGGAGAAGCCCCACAGCACGCGGCGCTCGGAACGGGCACGCCCGGCCACCGCGGCCAGGTGCCCGGCGACCACGGTCAGGGCCAGCAGGTGCAGCAGGCCGACGACCGCCAGGGACAGGGCGTAGCCCGCCCAGCGCCACCGGTTCGCCGGGCGGTCCAGGGCACGCAGCAGCAGCAGGGTGGCCAGTGCGACGGTGCAGACCACCAGGGCGTACGGGCGGGCCTCCTGCCCGTACCGGCTGACCGCGGGGATCAGGGCGTTCTGCTGGCCGCCCGCGAGCCCGGGGGGGCGGCCGAAGAGGCGCGGCGGGGTCCGTGCGAGGGAGGCGGCGGCCCCGGCGCGGGCCGGGG
>NZ_JBSGZO010000047.1:0-32609 GCF_053611045.1 Streptomyces sp. NPDC054841
CGCCCCGAACCCGGCAGCACCCCCAACGCCTACCTCCGTGAAGATCACGTCCTGCCGCACCTGCCGGCCCTGCACCTCCGCCTCACCCGCCACACAGATCGTTCCGGGCCGGCTTCCGTAAGCAGGGACTCGATGCAGCCCACACCAGCCCAGGCGATCGCCCACCTCCGCAGCCAGCAGATCCTGCTCACCTACGACCCCGCGACCAGGACCCTGACCGCGGTCACCCCCCAGAAGGAAAGGATCATCGTCAGCTGACCGAAGCCCCACCGGAAGATCGGCGAAGGGAGAAGCCGGGCAGTAGCACCGAAACGACGAACACCCGCCCCAGCCAAAAGCCGGAAGCGGGTGCCGATTCCCCTGCCCAAGAACAGGCAAGTGTGGGGCAAATCTGTGTCCGAGGCCGATTCGACCACTAACGATACGGCCGTGATTGCGCAAGGGCGGCTCGAGCTGCGAGATCCTCCGGGTGGTCCCACCGCCTCCTCGTGAGTCGTTCTTTCGTCAGCCACTGGACGGGCGCGGTGCAGGAGCCGCTGCGCAACTGGGCACGTTCGGCCGCCGACGCGGCGATGTTCTCCGCCTCCGTCTGGACCGCACTCCGGTCGGCACCGAAGGACGGCGTGTGGCCTTCGTACCACTGCCAGCGCGACGCGTGAACGACGTGCAGCGGCACCCCGTGGAGCACCGCCTCGTCCACGGCCCAGTCCAGTGCGTCGAGGCTCGGGCTCGATCCGTCGACCCCCACGATCAGCGGGCGCTCCACGGCCCCCACTGCCTGGATGCCTGTCATAGGTACATGGATGCCTGCTTCGACATTTTCACCGCGCCGGGTGGGGCGGGAGAGGCGTGGCGGCCCCGGCGCGAGGGCCGTTCGGCCCATGTGGGGGCGCTGATGAGCGGGGAGTGTGGATGTCGCACGCGACGCCGAAAGGAAGCGCGATGAAACCGCAGGAGTGGGCCTCCCTCATCGGTCTCGGCAATGGCTTGAGGCTCGCCGGCAAGGGGGCCGCCGGCCCGCCGCTGCCCTCCGGTACCGCGCCCGCACCGGCGACGGAGCCCCGGTTCGCCTGCGCTACAGACCATCCGGTTGCCGAGAGACCCGTCATGACCACGACCGCACAAGCACCCCAAGCCGTGCACGCTCTCCTCGCGGACGGCACGACCGTACGGATCCGCCCGGTCCTGCCCGGTGACCATGCGCAGGTGCAGCGACTGTACGACGAGATGTCCCCGGAGAACCTGCGCCTGCGGTTCTTCACCACCAACCGGAACTCCGCCCGGCAGGCTGCTGACCGTATGTGCTCCCCCACTCGGACCGGGAGCAGGTCGCTGCTGGTCGAGACCGGCGACGAGGTCGTGGGGTTGGCGGAGTACACGCGTGTCACAGGCGGCGAGGCGGACGTGGGGCTGGCCGTCTCCGATCACTGGCACCGTCGAGGCGTGGGCACGCTGCTCCTCGAACACCTGGTGTCCCTGGCGCGGGCCGACGGAATCACCGCGTTCAGTGCCGACGCACTCTCGGAGAACCGCGAAGTGCTGAAGGTCTTCGCCGACCTGGGGCTGAGCATCACCCGGCAGTTCGACGGGCCCGAGGTGCACTGCACGGTCCGTCTCGCCGAGGACGAGAGTTACCTGTCCGCGGTGGAGGCCCGGGGCAGCACGGCGGATGTGGCGAGTCTCCGCCCGCTGCTGCGGCCGCGTACGGTCGCGGTGGTCGGGCCCGGACGTCGGCCGGGGTCGGTGGGGCGCGCGATCCTGCGCAATTTGCGGAGCGCCGGATTCACGGGACGGCTGTACGCCGTGCATCCCAGGACACCGGTTGTCCCGGGCATTCCCATGTATCCGAACGTGCAGGCACTGCCCGAGGTGCCGGATCTCGCTGTCCTCGCCGTGCCGCCGTCCGCTCTGCCGGTCGTCGCCGAGGAGTGCGGCAAGCACGGGGTACGCGGCCTGCTGGTCGTCTCCTCAGGGCTCGACGCGGGCCAGGCACAGGCACTGCGGTCCGCCTGCCGCTGGTACGGCATGCGGCTCGTCGGGCCCAACTGCCTGGGCATCGCCAACACGGACGAGGCGGTACGTCTCGACGCGACGTTCGCCGCCGACCACCCGCGCCCCGGGTCGGCCGGAGTCGCGGTGCAGTCCGGCGGTGTCGGCATCGCGCTGCTCAGCGGCCTGGCCCGGCTCGGCATCGGCGTGTCCAGCTTCGTGTCGCTCGGCGACAAGTACGACGTGAGCAGCAACGACATGCTGCAGTGGTGGGAGAGCGACGGCCGGACCGATCTGGCTCTCCTGCACCTCGAATCCTTCGGCAACCCGCGGGCGTTCTCCCGGACGTCCCGCCGGGTGTCCCGGCAGATGCCCGTGCTCACGGTCGACGCAGGGCGTACGGATGCAGGCCGGCGGGCGGCGGCGTCGCACACCGCGGCCGCAGCCACCGCGACCATGACCCGTGGTGCCCTGTTCCGCCAGGCGGGCATCACCGCGATACGCAGCGTCGCCGAGCTCCTGGAGACGGCCGCGCTGATGCACACCCAGCCGCTGCCGGTCGGGCGACGAGTGGCCGTGGTCAGCAATGCCGGCGGCACGGGCGTGCTCGTCGCCGACGCCTGCGCCGAGGCCGGGCTCGACGTACAGCCCCTCGCCCCCGCGCAAGCCGCCGAGTTGCTCGCGGCGCTCCCTCGGGGCGCGTCCGCTACGAACCCCGTGGACACCACCGCCACCGTGGCCGAGGACCAGCTACGCGACTGCGTCGACACGATCGCGGCGAGCGACACCGTCGACGCGGTGCTGGTGGCCCTCGTTCCGACGGCTGTCGCTTCGGCGACCCGCGAGAACCTCACCCGCGGCGTATTCCGGTCGACCGGGCGGCATGCCTGCCCGGTCGCAGTTGTGCTGCCTGACCAGGAGGCCTCTGTCCGGCTGTTGGCCGCCGACGGCGGATCGATTCCGTCCTACGCAGACCCCCAGGCCGCCGCCCGAGCTCTGGCCCACGCAGCCGAGCGCGCCGAGTGGCTCGCCCGGCCCGCCGGGAGCCTTCCTCAGCTCAACGCAGTCGACGCCGAGACCGCTGACCAGATCGTCACCGCGTTTCTGGCCGAACATCCTGAGGGGGGCTGGCCCGACCCGCCGACGTGTGCGGCGCTGCTGGACTGCTACGGCATCCCTCAGCTCCCCTGGTCCTGGGCGGGGACCGAGGACGAAGCCGTACGCGCCGCGCAACACCTCTCGGCACCGGATGGCGCGGTCGTCCTCAAGGCGTACTGGCCCGGGCTGCTCCACAAGAGCGAAGAGCACGCCGTCCGTCTCGATCTGCGCGGAGACGCACAAGTACGGGCCGCGCACCGTGAGTTCGCCAGCCGCTTCGACGGCAAGCTCGCAGGCGTCCTCGTCCAGCCGCTCGCGGAACGCGGCGTGGAACTGTTCGCAGGCGTTGTCCAGGACGACGTCTTCGGGCCACTCGTCCTGTTCGGACTCGGCGGTACGGCGACCGAAGTGCTCGCCGATCACGCCGCCCGGCTCGCGCCGCTCACCGACCAAGACGCCCATGACCTGATCAGCGCGCCGCGCTGCGCGCTGCTCTTCGGACACCACGGCGACCCACCCGTCGACCTGGAGGGACTTGAGCAGCTTCTGCTACGCCTGTCCCGCATGGCCAGTGACCTGCCGCAGCTCGCCGAGGCCGACTTCAACCCCGTACTCGCCCGCTCGACCGGGAACGCCGTGGTCGACGTCCGCCTCCGCCTCGTACCCCGGCACCACGTCGATCCCTACTTGCGACGGCTCCGCTGAAGGAGGACGCACGATGAAACACGACAAGGTCGGAACCGTGATGACCAGCGAAGTCGTCCGGGCCGCCTATGACACATCGTTCACAGCGATCACGCAGTTGCTGTCGCAGTACCGGATCAGCGGCCTTCCCGTCGTCGACGACGACGAGAAGGTACTCGGAGTGATCTCCGAGACCGACCTGATGGTCCATGAGCCCGAATGTGCCACCCCCGAGTCCGTACCGCGGTTCCGCTGGTCGTCGCTCACCGGAAGGGCACGCGCCCGGGAATCCAAGGCCCGGGCCCGCAACGCGGGACAGTTGATGACCCACCCCGCGGTCACCGTGCACGCCGAACAGTCGATCGCCGCAGCCGCCCGCACCATGGCCGAGCGCCGCATCGAACGGCTCCCCGTCATCGACGAGGAGGACCGCCTCGTCGGCATCGTCACCCGGCGCGACCTGCTCCACATCTTCCTGCGGCCCGACGCCGACATCCGCCGCGAGGTGATCGCCGAGGTCCTCGTCCACGCGCTCTGGCTCCCGCCCGACGCCCTGACGGTCGATGTCCGCGACGGCGCGGTGACTCTGACCGGGCGGTTGCCGCGGCGCAGCGAGATCCCCATCGCCCTGCGGATGACCCAGCAGATCGACGGGGTGGTTGACGTCGTCGACCGGCTCTCGTTCCACCTTGACGACTATCACCCGCGGCGGGCAGAAGAACCGGCGTTGGGCGCTGGGGGCAACTGGCCGGTCCCGGAAAGGGCCGCTTGGCCTCTGCCCGGCGGGATGGCGCTCGATGCCCCTGAGACAGAGACAACCGACGAGCGCCGCGCCCGAGACGGAGGCCGGTGATGAGTTCCCCCACCCCCACCCGCATGACGGCCGTCCTGTCCGCCGAGCACCGTGCCCGGCTGACGGGGCTCGCGCGGGAGGTCAACATTCCTGAGGGGACCCGTATCTTCGAGGAAGGCGGTCGCGCGGACCGCTTCTGGATCATTCGCTCCGGGACGGTCACCCTCGACATCGCCGTCCCCGGACAGCAGCGCCCTGTCGTGATCGAGAGCCTCGGCTTCGGCGAGCTCGTCGGCTGGTCCTGGCTGTTCCCGCCGTACGTGTGGCAACTGGGTGCCGAGGCGATGACGCCTGTGCGCGCGCAGGAGTTCGACGCACTGACCGTACGCATGATGATGGATGCCGACCCGGCGTTCGGCTCGGCGATCGGACAGTGGGTCGGGAGAGTCCTCGCGCACCGTCTGCACGCGGCCCGTGTCCGCCTCCTGGATCTCTACGCCCCGCACGGCAGCGGCAGCACCCTGTAACGCCGAGCAAGTCCGCCGTCGTTGAGGAGGCCGCCATGCCCGATTCCCCGCACACCGTGAGCGACGTCATGACCCACACCGCCGTCGCAGTGGGCCGCGACGCCCGATACAAGGAGATCGTCGAGCTGATGGAGCAGTGGAAGGTCAGCGCCCTGCCCGTCGTCGAGGGCGAGGGCCGGGTGATCGGCGTGGTCTCGGAGGCCGATCTGCTGGCCAAGGAGCAGTACCGCGGCGACGACCTGACCCGCCTCGACGAGCCACTGTCCGATGCCGCCAAGGCAGGGGCCGTTTCCGCCGGTGAGCTGATGTCGGCCCCGGCCGTCACGGTCCATGCGAGCGCCACCATCACCGAGGCGGCACGGATCATGGCGCGGAGGCACGTGAAGCGGCTGCCTGTCGTCGACGCCGTCGGCATGCTGGAAGGCGTCGTCAGCCGCAGCGACCTTCTCAAGGTCTTTCTGCAGTCGGATGAGGAGATCGCCGACGAGATCAGGCGTACCGTCATCTCGGAGCTTCCGCCCGCCGCCCGCATGGACGTCGTCGTCGCCGACGGTGTGGTGACGCTGGCCGGCGACCTCCGGGACCGAGCCCTCGTACCGCTGCTCGCCCGGGCCATCCATGCAGTGGAAGGCGTCGTGGACATCCGGCTGAACCTGAACAGCCCCGCGCGCCGTGAGCCGTGATCCAGTCCGCCCGAAGGCCGACCGCAGGCACGCCTGGAGGGGATGCGTACGGCAGTAAAAGGGACCATTCGGCCCTGTCGCGCCGCTCCCCCGAGCGGACATGATCAAGAGGGACCACCGAACCTGCAGGGGGCTCACATGTCCGAGGCACCCGTCTTCTCGGCGGAAACGCCCATCCGGGTCTTCCTCCTCGACGACCACGAGGTCGTCCGCCGCGGCCTCCACGATCTGCTCGACGCCGAGTCCGACATCGAGGTCGTCGGCGAGGCTGGGACGGCCGAGCATGCCCTGGCGCGAGGGCCGGCGCTACGCCCCCACGTCGCGGTCCTCGACGTCCGGCTCCCGGACGGCGACGGCATCACCGTCTGCCGCGAGTTGCGCTCCCGCATGCCGGAACTCGCCTGCCTCATGCTGACGTCCTTCGACGACGAGGACGCACTGCTGGACGCGATCATGGCCGGGGCCGCCGGATACGTACTCAAGCAGATCAAGGGCTCCGACCTAATCGCCGCCGTACGCACCGTCGCGACCGGGCAATCCATGCTGGATCCCGCCACGACCGCACGGCTGATGCATGCGCTGCGCGACCCCGAGGCGGCCCACCCGGCCGAGGACGAACGGCTCGCCGTACTCACGGACCGCGAGCGGGCCGTACTCGATCTGATCGGCGAGGGCCTGACCAACCGCCAGATCGGTAAGAAGCTCTACCTGTCGGAGAAGACCGTCAAGAACCACATCTCGCACCTGCTGTCGAAGCTCGGCGTGGAGCGCCGTGTCCAGGCCGCCGTCATCGCGGCGCAGATTCACGAGCTTCCGTAGTCACTCCGGTCGCTGTGGTCCAGGCAGCGGCACCCGCCACACCAGCCGGGTACCACCCGCGGCCCTGCGGGTCACGTTCAGCTCGCCGCCCAGGGTGTCGGCGCGTTCCGCGAGGTTGCGCAGTCCGCTGCGCCGGCCGCCCTCCGCAAAGCCGGTGCCGTCGTCGGTCACCGTCACGTCCAGCGTCCCGGCCCGCGCCACGATCGAGACCTCGGCCTTCGATGCCCGTGCGTGCCTGGCCACATTGGCGAGGGCTTCAACGACCACGGCCACGGCCTCCTCGGCGACCTTGCGCGGCACATCGGTGTCGATCAGCCCCTCCATGCGCAGCGCCGGCGCGAAGCCGAGTGGCGCGGAGGCTTCCTCCACGGCGCGTACGACTCGGACTCTGAGCTGGTGAGGTGTGCTCAGCATTTCGTGCTCGCGGAGGCCGAAGATCGTCGAGCGGATGATCTTGATGGTGTCGTCGAGGTCGTCGATCGCCCGCCCGAGCCGCTCGGACGCCTCGGGATGCTGGACGAAACGCTGGGCGCTCTGGAGCGTCATCCCCGTCGCGAACAGTCGTTGAATGGCGAGATCGTGCAGGTCCCGAGCGATGCGGTCGTGGTCGGCCAGCAGGCTCATCTGCTCGGCATCCCGCCGTCGCTCGGCCAGCTCCAGGGCGAGCGCGGCCTGGCCGGCGAACCCCGAGAGCGGCGCGGTCTCCGTCTCCGTGAAGGGCGGACGGCCGGTGCGGCGCGCGAGCATGAGTACGCCCCGTACCCTCTTCGTCGATCCGACCAGGACCGCCACTGCCGGCCCATAGCCCTTCCAGCGGCCGGGTTCGAAGGTCACCCGGGGGTCGCCGGCCACGTCCGGCGTAGTGGTCAGGCCCCCCTCGCTCAGCAACGCGGCAGTGGCCAGGGTGCTTTCACCGGCCGGCAGCACCATGCCGCGGTGCGCCTCAGCGCCCTCGCCGAGCGCCAGGCCTCCACGCAGGTTTCCGTTCTGCTCCGCCAGGTAGACCACACCGATCTCGGCCGAGGTGATCTGCCGGGCGCGGTCCAGCATCATCTCCAGCACCTGGCCCTCCGAGGACCCGGACAGGAGGTCCCTGGTGAGCTCCGCGCCGGCGGCCAGCCATCGTTCCCTGAGGCGGAGCTCCTCGAAGAGGCGTGCGTTCTCGATGGCGATTCCGGCCGCAACGGCGAGCGTCGCCAGGACCGCCTCGTCCTCTCCGTCGAACTCGACCCCGCCCCGCTTCTCCGTCAGATAGAGGTTGCCGAACACCTCGTCACGGACCCGGATCGGCACGCCGAGGAACGAATGCATCGGCGGATGGTGCTCGGGGAACCCCGACGATGCCGCGTGCTCGGACAGTTCCGGAAGCCGCAACGGCTCGGGATGCCTGATCAGCTCCCCGAGCAGGCCGTGCCCGGACGGCAGGTCGCCGATGCGTGCGCGCAGTTCGTCGCTGATCCCCACCGGCAGGAACTGCGACAGCTTCTTGTCGTCCCCGATCACCCCGAGCGCTCCGTACTCCGCGTCCACCAGTACCACGGCCGCCTCCACGATCTCCCGCAGCACCTGCGGCAGATCCAGCTCCCTGCCCACGGAGAGAACGGCCTCCAGCAAAATGTTGAGCCGGTCCCTCGTACTGCGGACCTCGTCGATGCGCACCTGGAGCTCTTCGAGCAGCTCGTCGAGCCGCAGCCGAGGAATCCGGCCCGGCTCGGACAGGTCGTCCCGGCCCATGGTTCCTCCGCCGATGTCGCACGATCATGGAACGCGTCGCGCAGTTTCACGTCAGCGCGCCAGGGTTCCCCGGGCTGCTCCACCGGCTGTCGCCCGTGTCCAGTCTCCCGCGCCCGTGACCTGTCGTCCTGGGGCGAACAGTCCCCTACCGGGGCCGTTCGGCTCTGCCTGCCCGGAAGGCGGCGGCGGAGAGTGGGGTGAAGAGGGCCTGGCCCCCGTCGGCCCACAGCCTCCACGAGGGAGCGTGAGGACATTGCAGCACCGCACCGTCTCCGAGGTCATGACACGGAGGGTCGTCACGGCGCGCCCCGGCTCGTCGTTCAAGGAGATCGCTCAGCTGTTCCATGACAACGACATCACGGCCGTTCCGGTCGTCGACGACGAAGGTCATCCCCTCGGTGTCGTCTCCGAGGCGGATCTGCTGTGCAAGGCAGCGAGTCTGCCGGACCCGGGGGGCCGCTGGTCCCGGCTCATGCTCGTTCCTCAGGACATGGCCCGGGCCGAGGCCGAGACCGCCGAGGCGATGATGTCCTCTCCCGCGGTCACGGCGCGTCCGACATGGAACATCGTCGAGACGGCCAGAACGATGGACCGCAACAGGGTGAAGCGGCTGCCCGTCATCGACGAGGCGGGGAAGCTCATCGGCATCGTCAGCCGCTGCGATCTGCTGCGGCCCTTCCTGCGCCGCGACGATGCCATCAGCGACGAAATACACCGCGACGTGCTGGACCGGACACTGGGGCTCGCTGCCGGCACCGTGAACGCAGAAGTGCAGGACGGGGTGGTGACGCTGACCGGCCGCGTCACGGAGAGTGCCGACATCCCGGTGATCGAGCGCCTGTGCCGGTCCGTGGACGGTGTCGTCGCCGTGCATCAGACGATCGGCTACGAGTACGACAACCTCGGCCTGGACGTCGAGCTGCCGCAGGCAGACCGTACGAAGCAACCGGCATCTGGAGGCGGGAGTGGCTGACCGTCGCCGACCGGACGGGGGCGACCACAGGCGGAAAGGGCCCATCCGCTTCTCGCGGATCCTGATTGCGCGGTGCACGGTCGCCGACCGTTTCTCCGCGCCCTCTCCAGGGCCCTTTCCGTCAGTTCCATGGAAGCACCCGGCGCACGCCGTCACCAGGGCCCATCGGTCCCCAATCGGTCCCGCTCAGCCCTGTCTGCCATCCAGGCCGGTACGTGCAGGCCCGTAGGAGTGGTCATGAAGCACTTCCGCACCGTTGATGACGTGATGACCCACGAAGTGATCTCCGTAGGTCGCGACACCCCGGTCGGCGAGATCGTGGAGACTCTGCGCCAATGGCGGATCAACGCCGTGCCCGTGCTCTCGCCCCAGGGGCGCGTCGTCGGAGTCGTGTCCGAAGCCGACCTGTTCCGCAAGGCTCAAGGGGACGAAACGTCCCGTTCCCTTACGGCGAACCGACTCATAACGGCCCCGGCCATCACGGTGCCGCCGGACGCCACGATCACCGGCGCCGCGCGGCTCATGGCCCGCGGCCACCTGAAGAGCCTTCCCGTGGTGGACACCCAGGGACGCCTCAAGGGCGTGGTCAGCCGGGGAGACCTGTTGAAGATCTATCTCCGCCCGGACGCCGACATCGCCGAGGAAGTACGCGGCGAGCTCGTCGCCCATCATCTGCCCCCGGAGGGTTCAGCGGCCCTCGACGTACAAGTCCAGGACGGCGCCGTCACCCTGACCGGGACGGTCCCCGAAGAATCGCTGATCGACCTGCTCGTCCGGATGGCCCGCGCCGTTCCGGGAGTCGTGGCCGTGGACGCGCGGCTCGACGTCGGCCTCGCGGCCCGCTGACGCCCGGGGGCAAGAACCAATCATTCAGGAAGGTGACGACGTGTCCGAGAAGCAGCAGGCCACGCAGGCGGAATACGTGCGCACACAGTGTGGCCGCACGATCAACGTCTCACGGTTCGTGCCCGAAGGACTGCCCGCAGAGATGGGCCGCGTGGTGCTGGACACCGTCTGCGAGCCCTACGACCGCAGCGAGGTCTGGGCCTCCCTGACACCTGAGGAGGCCAGGCGCATCGCCGGGCTCCTGCTGTTCCAGGCTGAGGCCGTCGCGCCACCGGCGCAGCGTCCGGCGGGACACGCCGAGGCGGTTCCGATATCCGGCGACGCCTATGAAGTAGCCGTACGAGGACATGTACTGACGGTCGATCAACCCGTGGCGGATGGCGGCCATGACACGGCCCCCACCCCGGTGGAGCTGTTCGTGGCCGCTGTGACCTCGTGCGTCGCGCACTACGCCGGGCGATTCCTCGACCGGCACGGCATCGCCCGCACGGGCCTCCGCGTCGTCACCGACTACACGATGGCGGACGAGCGCCCGGCCCGCGTCGCTTCCCTGCGACTCCGCGTCGACGCACCCGGTCTGCCTGCAGAACGCGCCGCGGCGTTGCAGGCAGTGGTCTCACACTGCACGGTCAAGAACACTCTCGAAGTCCCGCCCGAGGTCACCATCACGCTGGGCAACCACCGGGACTCCGCACCGAGCGGGAGCCGGGATCCCGATGCGCGCTTCCTCACAGGGCACTGAGGCCCTCGATCACTTCGGTCACGTCGTCGATGTCCTTGATCTGCGCGACGAGCCGCGGGACATCCGCTTCCGCCATCCGGCCGGTGAGGTTCACCACGCCGTTGCGCACGGCGACCCGCAGGGTACTCCGGGCGGCCGGGAAGTCCTCTGCGAGGATCCTGGACTCGATCTCCTCGCGAATCCTGGCGTCATCACGTATCAGGGCGCTGAGCAGTGCGTTCCGGTGCACGACACCGACCAGACGGCCGTCGTGATCGGTCACCGGCAGCCGCTTGAGGCGGGACAGGGACACCAGCCAGGCCGCTTCCGCGACCGTCGAGCCGGGGAACACGGCGACGGCCGGGGTGGTCATCAGCATCTCGGCGGTCTCAGCGCGGGCTTTGTCATGGAGCGGCCGCTCCCTGAGCCGCCCGATCGCACCCGGACGGTGCCCGGACGCCTCCACGGCGGCCTTGGCCAGCAGGTCGGACTCCGACACCACACCCAGCACACGGTCGTCAGCGTCGACCACCGGCAAGCAGCCGACGTGTTCGCGGGTCAGAGTCCGGGCGATGTCCAGGAACGGCATGTCGCCGCGCACTGACGCGGCCGGTGCGTCCATGACCTCAGCTACCAGCAGAGGGGCGGGCTCGGCGCCGGAGCCGAGCGCAGCGACCTCCCCCACCCGCTCGGCCGGAGGGGCCTGGGGGGTGTTGGGCGCCGTCGGGCGCCGTGCTTCGGCCTGCTTCGCAGACACCTTGGCGACGGCGCCCAGGTAGCGCAGCAGCGTTGCCTCTCGTAGCGGTTCGGAGAAACTCGGTGCTTTCCCCGGCACCGCGCGGCGAGCTTCGGCGCCTGCCGAGAATCTCTCGCGCTCAGTCACGATGGACTCCTCAGAGCCCTTCATCGGTCGCCGGGGGCACGGTCACCACGGGGCAGACCGCCCGGTGCAGCAGACCGTGCGGGACGGATCCCAGCCGCATGCCGGTGAAACCCTCTCGCCCACGGCGGCCGACGACCACGGCGAGCGCATGCTCGGCAGCCTCGGCCAAGACCTCGACAGGATGGCCCGGCAACACCGCATGGCTCAGCGGAACATCCCGGTAGGCACTGGACCGCCCCGCGGTTGCTTCAAGCAGCTGCCGGTGGCACGACTCGAGCGCCGCCTGCTCATCGAAGAAGCCCAGAAGCGGCCGCTGCCACACCCACACCGCACGCACGGAGGCGCCACGCGAGGCAGCGGCGTCCAGGGCATGGTCCAGCGCGGCATCGGCCGACGGGCTGCCGTCCACCCCGACCACCAGGCACGCCGGCTCCTCCACGGTGCGGTCGGCGTCCGGCACCACGACCACGGGACAGGCGGCGCTGGCACTCACCGGGACGATCGTGGACGCGGCACTGAGCACCTCCGCCAGTCGGCCGAGCCGACGCGAGCCGAGCACCACCAGCCGCGCGTGCGCGGACTGCCGTACCAGGACCTGGGCCGGGCTGCCCTCCGCGATGAAGGTCGTCACTTCAAGCTCCGGCTGCCGCTCATGAGCACGAGCGGTTGCCTTGTCGAGCGACTCGTCACCCAGCTGACGCATGGCCTTGTGGTGTGCCGTCTCCTCGACACCGCGCACGTGATGGGTAACGGGCAGCACGGCGTGCACCAGTTGAAGAGCCGCTCCCCGGCGGGCAGCTTCGTCGGTGGCCCAGGCCAGGGCCGCATCCGCCGGCTCCACGGCGTCGACGCCGAACACGATCGGGAGTGCTTCACTGACAGGTGTCATGGTTTCTCCAGCGGTCCGCGTGCATGTTGCGGCAGCCGTTGGCTGCGGCCCCGCAGCTCATACCTGCACGCTACGCACATGGTCAGCGAGGCAGCAGGACCGAATGGTCCCCTCTTCAGGGAGCTTCTCCTTTTGACCGGCCGGTCAGAGTGGAGGCGGTGCTCGATTCGCCGCTGTCGCGCCGGCTGTGGCTGGTGAAGTGGTGGCTGCTCGCCATCCCGCACTACATCGTGATCGACTTCTTCAAGGGTGGCTACCGCGCCGGATGGTGCAGCCTGGGTCTGATCACCGTGCTCACCGCGATCGCGGCCGTGGTTCTCGCCTTCGCCCAGAGGTACCCGCGCGACCTGTTCGACCTGGTCATGGACCTGAACCGATGGGTACTGCGAGTCGCTGCGTACGCGAGCCTGATGACGGACGACTACCCGCCGTTCCGGCTGGACATGGGCGGGAGCGATCCAGCCACCCGCCAGTGATCAGGGACAAGGGCCGTTCGGCCCCGGCCGGGGACTCTCGGCCCCTGCTGTGGTCATCGCCCTGGCGGTGACGCTGGAGCCGTGGCCGCACACGCGGCCCGAAGGAGGTTTGCACCATGACTCGCCATGTGACCGTCGGTCTGGACGGGTCGCCCGAGAGCCGTGCCGCCGCCGACTGGGCGGCGAGGGAGTCGCTGTTGCGAGGAGTCCCTCTGCGCCTCGTGTACGCAGACGACTGGCCCATCTCGGTGGCCATTCCGGTGACCGGCCTCGATGTTCAGGAGCGCTGGGGCGACAAGCTCCTGGCCGATGTCACGGACGAGCTACGACGCAGCCATCCGTCCCTGGAGATCATCACGCGGAGGTTGTCCGGCCGACCCGCCGCGGTCCTGTCGATCGAAGGCGGTGAGGCAGACCTGCTGGTGCTCGGCTCCCGCGGACTCAGCGGCGTCAAGGGCTTCCTCATCGGTTCGGTCGGCATGGCCACGATCAGTGCCACCGAGCAGCCGGTCGTGCTTGTACGGGCCTCCAAAGAGTCGGGCACGGAACCTGAGGCAGGTCCTCCCTGGGCCGCGTACCGCGACGTCGTCGTCGGCGTGGACATCCACCAGTCCTGCGAGAAGCTCCTGGCCTTCGCCTTCGACGAGGCCGCGCGGCGTGGCAGCACCCTGCGCGCCGTGTACGGCTGGACGTTCGCACCGGTTCTCAGCTATGCCCCGGTGCTCGACCTCGGGGTCCAGCAGGAGGTGGGCCGGGAAGTCGCACGTGCCCTCGGCGACATGCTGATGCCGTGGCGGCAGAGGTTCCCCTCCGTGGAGGTCGTCGAGCGGACGCTCGTGGGTGCTCCGGCCGAGCAGATCCTGTATGCCGCCGACGACGCTGATCTGGTGGTCGTGGGCCGGCGCATCCGCAAGGCTCCCGTAGGCGCACACATAGGCCCCGTAGCCCACGCGGTGATGCACCACTCCAGCACCCCCGTCGCCGTCGTCGCTCACGAATGACGCCCCCGGCAGGAGGATTCCGTGTCTTCACCATCACTCGACGCCGTCGCCGTAGAATCTCTCGTGACGGACGCCGCGTCGGCACCGTCCATGCACAACGCGCAGCCCTGGAAGTTCCGTTTGCTGCGTGAGAGCGGCTCGTTGCAGCTGCGGGGCGATCCCGAGCGGGCGATGCCGAGGACCGACCCGTCACACCGTGCCCTCCATCTCGGCTGCGGAGCGGCGCTGTTCAATCTGCGGGTCGCGGCCGCGCACGCGGGTCGGGAACCGGTCACCACGCTGCTCCCCGATCCCGCCGATCCGTGGCTGCTCGCGGAGGTGACGTTCACCGAGCCGGTGCGTGCCGACGACGATCTCGCCGCCCTGTATCCCGCGATCCGCCGACGCCACACCAGCCGGTTTCCCTACACCGACGAAGAGATCCCGGAAGCCGTGCTGGACGGCCTGTGCGGCGCCGCCCTGCTGGAGGGCGCCCACCTGTACGTTCCCGACGCCTGGCACCTGCGGTCCGTGCTGGACCTGGTGCACGACGCGGAAGGCCGCGAGTCGACGGACCCTGCGGCGCGGGCGGAGACGGCCCGCTGGACCGGGGCGGGCGCCGATGGCGGCGCGTCGCGGACGGAGGGTATCCCCGCCTACGCGTTCGGTCCGCGGCAGCGTGACGTCACCGCACCCGTGCGGGACTTCGCCGGCCGGCAGCACGTGCCGGGCCGTGGATCCGCCACGTTCGAGAAGACGCCGCGCATCGCTCTGCTGGGCACGGCCGACGACCGGCCCGCGGACTGGCTGCGGGCCGGTCAGGCGATGGAACGCGTGCTGCTCCAGGCCACCCTCGACGGCCTGGTCACGTCTCTGACGTCGCAGGCCCTCGAATCGCCCGAACTGCGGTGGGCCGTACGTGATCCGCGGTCCGCGATGGGCCACGTACAGATGGTGATCCGGCTCGGCTACGGCCCCCCGGGGCCCGCGACCCCCCGTCGGCCGGTGCGCGATGTGCTCAGCGTCGTCTGACTCCCGCTCGTCGCCGGTGCACGGACCGATCGCGCTGTCCATCCGGCCGCGCGTCTGTGACGTGACTGGCCGAGCAGGAGATCCACGCGGCGCTGCAGTGAGTGTCAGTGACCGGAGGCGGACCAGAGCGGTTCCACTCTTTCCCAGTCCCGTTCCCATGCGGATTGCGTCCTGCGTTCAAGGGCATGCGCGCGTATGGCGAAGAGGCAGAGTGACGCGAGGGAGATTCCGCCGGTGGCTGCCAACCCCGCAGTGGCCGCGTCGATTCCGACGCCCCAGTCCGGCCGGGGTGCGGCGGCCAAGCCGCCTGCGTCGTCCACCCAGATCCTCATGGTGGCACCAACCGGTGTGCCGACCGGTGCGTTGATGGTGCCGCTGTGCTGCTTCGGCTCGGGATAGTGCCAGACCGCCTGGGCCCTGGTTTCAGGCACCACCCCGGATCGAGTCGCGTTCTCCACCGGAACGGCCTTGGTGACCGTCGTCGCAGTGACTGCATGGCGGTGCCGTGTCTCGCTCTCGGCCTCACGGCTCTCCCGGTCCCAGACGTCCAGTGCTGTGGCCGAGCCGATGACCACGGCCGTCGGCAGGGCCACGACGAGGGCGACGACCGCACGGCTGC
The DNA here is from genome assembly GCF_053611045.1 of Streptomyces sp. NPDC054841. Taxonomy (NCBI): domain Bacteria; kingdom Bacillati; phylum Actinomycetota; class Actinomycetes; order Kitasatosporales; family Streptomycetaceae; genus Streptomyces; species Streptomyces sp. NPDC054841. The sequence goes on from NZ_JBSGZO010000047.1 coordinate 15,747, forward strand.
GCGACCGGTCGGCCGGGCGGACCAGCGGGCTGGTATCCCGGCCGGCCGCACGCCGCAGAAGGCGACGCAGTGTGGTGCGAGACGGGCAGTCCTCCCGCTGCGAGGGCTGTCGTGCAACATGGGGGCTCCTCCGTCGGGTCCGTGGCGGCTCCGATCACGAGACCGTGGTGAGTTCCGATGCGATGTGGTGGGCCCAGTGCCGGACGCGTTCGGGATTGCGGAAGTCGCCGCCCTGGCCGTGGCGCACGAGATACCGCGCGAACCTGCCGGGTGTCGTGGCGGTGATGCTGCCGCCGAAGGTGATGTGCTCGCGGGCGTGCAGGCGCTCCATCTGTTTCGCGGCGCCGCGAACGGGTGTGATGTCGCCCTGCTCGGCGGAACTGTCCACCGGACCGCTGCTGAAGAGCCAGACGGGCCGCTCGCGCAGCGCGTCCGCGTTGCGCTTGGCGCAGCGCCGGGCATCGCGGTGCCAGTGCCTCAGGTAGAGGGAGCTGCCGAGCACCACGGCGTCGTAGCCGCTGACGTCCTTGACGTCGCCTGCCGGAATGACGGCCGTCTCATAGCCGTCGTCTCTCAGTGCCCGGCCGATCTCGTCGGCGATGCCGGCCGTGCCACCATGCTTGCTGCCGTAGGCGACAAGCACGCGCTTGGTGCTCATGGTGCCTCCTTCCTGCCGGTGCCGGCCGAGCACTTCACGGGGATGCCGCGGCCGGTCTCCAGCCCGTCCGCCGGGACGGTCCCTTGCTGTCACCCTGGCTCGCCTGCACGGTCGCCGTCTTGGGGCGTTCAGCCCCGTCGAGGGTCCGTTCGGCCCCCGCCTGCGCCGCCGTGCTCGGCCGCGGCCACATGTCGCTTGACCGCGGCGAAGCTGTCGGGCGCGACGGAGATCGAGTCGATGCCGGCACGGACCAGGAACTCGGTGAAGTCGGGGTCGTCGCTGGGACGTTGACCGCACAGGCCGACCGGGCGGCCGGATGCGTGGGCGCGGGCGATGAGGGTTTCGATGCTGCGGGTGACGGCGGGGTCGCGTTCGTCGAAGACCTCGGCGAGCGCCTCGGAGTCACGGTCGACGCCGAGGGTGAGCTGGGTGAGGTCGTTGCTGCCGATGGAGAAGCCGTCGAAGCGTTCGGCGAACTCCTCGGCGAGGATCACGTTCGCCGGGATCTCCGCCATGACGTAGACCTGGAGTCGGTTGGCGCCCCTGCTGAGGCCCTCGTCGGCCATGACTGACAGGACGCGGTCGGCCTCGGTCAGCGAGCGGCAGAAGGGGATCATCACGACGACGTTCGTGAGTCCCATGTCGTCCCGAACCCGGCGCAGGGCACGGCATTCGAGTGCAAAGCCTTCGCGGTAGCCCTCGCTGTAGTACCGGCTGGCTCCTCGCCAGCCGATCATCGGGTTGGCCTCGGCCGGCTCGAAGGGCCGGCCTCCGAGCAGCCGGGCGTACTCGTTGGTCTTGAAGTCGCTGGTGCGGACGATGACGGGTGCAGGCCAGCGGGAGGCGGCGATGCGCGCGACGCCGTGGGCGAGGCGGTCCGTGAAGTACTGGGTGCGGTCGGCGTATCCGTCGGTGAGTTCGTCGATGCGCCGCCGGTCCTCGGCGTCGAGGCGTTCGGGGTGGACCAGGGCCATCGGGTGCGCCTTCACCTGGTGGGCGACGATGAACTCCAGCCGGGCGAGACCGACGCCGTCCGCGGGGAGCCGCCACCAGCGGAAGGCAGCCGCCGGGTCGGCGAGATTGAGCATCACGCGGGTCCGGGTGACCGGCAGCTCGGAGAGGTCGGTCTCCGTCTCCTCGTAGTCCAGAAGACCGGCGTAGACACGTCCGTGCTCGCCCTCGGCGCAGGACACAGTCACGTCCTGGCCGTCATGGAGCACCTGGGTCGCGCGGCCCGAGCCGACGACCGCGGGGACGCCGAGTTCCCGGCTGACGATGGCGGCGTGCGAGGTGCGTCCTCCGTGATCGGTGACGATCGCCGAGGCCTGCTTCATGAGGGGTTCCCAGTCCGGGTCGGTGATGCCGGTGACCAGCACGGCACCGGCCGGGAAGCGGTCGAGGTCGACGGGTGCGCCGAGGGCTCTGACGGGGCCCTGGCCGATCGCCTCGCCGACCGCGATGCCCTCGACGAGGAGTTCGCCACGGGCGGTCAGGCGGTAGCGGCGCAACGTCGTGGTGCGCCGGCGGGACTGCACGGTCTCAGGGCGGGCCTGGACAACGGCGATCTCGCCGGTGAGACCGTCCTTGGCCCACTCGATGTCCATCGGGCCGCCGTAGTGCCGTTCGATGGCGACGGCCCAGCCTGCGAGGGCCCGGATCTCCTCGTCATCAAGGACCCGCCGTCCGCGTTCCGCCTCGGGGGTGTCGACGGTGCGGGTCAGGCCTTCGTCCGCATAGACGGCTTTGCGCTTCTTGCTCCCGATGCGCACATGGATGACCGGGTCGAGCGCCGGGTCCTTCAGGGTCGGTTTGAACACTGTGTACTCGTCAGGGTCGACCTGTCCGCTGACCACGGTCTCGCCGAGGCCCCAGGCCGCGCTGATCATGACCGCGTCGGGGAAACCGCTCTCGGTGTCGAGGGTGAACATCACACCGGCGCCGGCCAGGTCGGAGCGCGCCATGAGCTGCACACCGACGGAAAGCGCCACGGACAGGTGGTCGAAGCCCATCCGCTCGCGATAGTCGATGGCCCGGTCCGTGAAGAGCGAGGCATAGCAGCGCCGACAGGCATCAAGCAGCTCCGGGAGGCCACGGACGTTGAGGAAGGTCTCCTGCTGCCCTGCGAAGCTCGCCTCAGGGAGGTCCTCCGCGGTGGCACTGCTGCGTACCGCCACGTCAGGGTCCTGGCGGCCGGTGTCCCGGCCGAGACGTGCGTACGCCGACGCGAGGTCGGCTTCCAGAGCGGGCGGCAGGGACGCGGCGAGGAAGGCGGCACGGATCGCGGCGCCCACGTCGTCGAGCGGCGCCCCTCGGCGCAACCGGTCGACATGGTCCGCGATCGTCCGGCGCAGGCCGGTCGTGTCCAGCAGCTCCCAGTAGACGTCCGCCGTCGTGGCGAATCCTGCGGGGACGCGTACACCGGCTGTGCCGAGTCGGGCGATCATCTCGCCCAGTGACGCGTTCTTGCCCCCGACGAGTCCGACATCCTGTCGGCTGAGCTCGGAAAGCGGGATCACACGCCGGATCGACGGCATGACGTCCTCCATGGTTCGGGTTCGGTGGCGGCACGCTCAGTACGCCAGCGGCCGTCCGGACGGGGTACGCAGTTCGAGCGGCGCCGGCCGCTTCGGCCGCGGCACGCGGGAGGAGATCCTGATGCGCTGCATCGCTGCCACCTCCTGGGAACGAAGCACTGGAAGGCAACCAAATCCCACGATCACTCCGGCGACGTGGCCGACGAAGTGCCATCAGGTCCCCCACGCCGGGGCCGAGTAGGCACCGTCCGCGCCGGGCGGAAGTACTCCGGTGCTGGCCATCTCTTCCGGTTCGGTCGGCCATTTGGGCTCTTCCGCGCGCCCTGGTCAGCTCAACGGATCCCGGCTGCCCGAGCGGTGGGCGCCGGGCTGCCGAGGAGTGGCTTGTGCGTTCACGATCCTGCGGCCGGTGACGCGTGTCGGCCTGATCACCAGCCACAGGTCGTCGCGCTCTCCTCCGGCCAAGGGAGCCGTGTCCGCCGCTTGCTCCAGCCGTCGGACGGCGTCCGGTCCGGTGAAGGCGCGGCAGTCGCCCACGACCAGCACACTCCAGCCCTGGCTGAAGGCGTCGTCGATGTGGTCGAGCTCGAAGGCGACTTCGGCCCCGTCGGCGGCAGCCAGAACCGTTCCAGGAGCAGTACGGAACGCGATCTCTCCCCCGGCTGCCACGTAGTTGACGGGCACGACCACTGGACCGTTCGCCGTGAAGACAGCCACCCTCCCCACTCGGTGCGCGGTCAGCAGCGTGCGGCATTCCTCCTCGGCGAGCATGAGCAACTCGGCGTCGCGCGATGCGCTGCTCATGCCCGGTGGCTGCTCGACCGTACCGCCGGTGAGTTCCGCGACGCTGGTGGCCAGGGCGTCGGCAAACCGGAGTAGGACGCCGATCCCCGGACTCGCCGACCGCTCCTCGATGTACTCGATGTAGGTGGCCGCGGCGCCGCTGCGCTCGGCCAGTTCCTCGCGGGTCGGTCCGAGTTCCCCGCGGCGGGCCGCCACGCGCCGCCCCAGATCCGTACGCCTACCGTGCACGGCTACGGCTCCGGGCCAGCCGGACGTCGTCCTCTGCATGTCCTCACGCCTCCCGCCCCTGTTGGCCGCCGGTCACCTCCAGGTTGTCCCGGGGGCGTCATGGGCGCCTGGGCCGGGCGGTCCTTGTGGGGGACCATCCGGCCCAGGCGGGGGGAGGTATGCGGTGTGAAGGCGGAAGCCGTCCCTCACATGCGAGGAGGCTGCCCCCATGGAGGAAACTGTTGCGAACAACGCCACAGCGTCCCGCGCCCGGCGGTCCAGACCGCCGCTCCTGACCTTCCTCAGCGACGTGGGCACCGTCACCGGAAGCAAGTTCCTCGTCGAGAGCGACCATGCCCGCATCCTCGTCGACTGCGGGCTCTTCCAGGTCTCGCCGACCTGCGGCGCCGCAACTGGCGACCGCTGCCCTGCGACGCCGCGGACGTCCACGCCGTGGTCGTGACCCACGCCCATCTCGACCATTGCGGCTATCTGCCCCGCCTCGTCCGCCGCAGCGGATGTAGTCGCAGCCGCATGCGTCGCTCTCCATCGGTGGACGGTGGACGGGGCGGCCCGGGGTGGTGAGGGCGGCGCAGCAGCTCGTGCCTGTCACAGGTCGCCTTCGGCCAACTCATTCCGCGTTCCCCAGAGATGCAGCTTGCCGTGCCAGTCGAGGAACTACGCGTTGGCTTTATCGAGCAGTAGTGAAGTCACATGTCGATGGGTTTGGGAGGTGCCTCAATCCAGGGAGGGGTGGTGTTGACGAGTTCGGGAGGCACTGGATCTCTTGCCAGGACAGCATCGGGATGCCGTTGGTGAAAGCTGCTGGTCATGCCCCCACAGCGTGTCAGTGGGCTGAAGAATCGAGCACGGCGGCGACGGCCTCGATCTCGACGAGTTGGTCCTTGTAGCCGAGCACGGTGACGCCCATCAAGGTGCTTGGGACGTCATGGTCAGCGAACGAGTCCCGGACTACCTCCCAGGCAGCCACCAGGTCCTCCCGCCGGGCCGATGCGACGAGAACCCTTGTACTGATGACGTCCTGGAGTGACGCACCCGAGGCAGTGAGAGCAGCCTGCATGTTCTCGATGGCTTTCACTGCCTGGCCCGCGTAGTCCCCGATTGCTGCCGTGGAGCCGTCATCGTTCAGCGGACACGCCCCTGCGAGGAAGATCAAGCGTGACTCGGCAGGCGCCGTGGCTGCGTAGGCGTACTCGGCGACGTCGGACAGGGAGGCGGAGCGAATCAAAGTAATGGCACGAGCCACGGTCGTCGGGGTCCTTTCCCATCGGGTGTTTCGGGTGTTGAGCTCGGACATCCTGCCAACGCCCCGTTGGTTCCCGCCTTCCAATTTCTTCGCCGCCCCCCACGCGCAGCCCGTCACTTCTCCTCGACAATCGCGAGCCGAGTGATCACCAACTGACTCCGGAACCCGTCGACAAACGCTGTTCCCAGAGATCGACGAAGCCAACGCGTCCGCGGTTACGTGCTGACGGGCGGACTCGTCCAGCTTCCGGTCACTTGGTGACGCCCTGTTGGCGTGTGGGTACGGCTCGCGGGGCTGATGCCCAGAACAGGTCCGGCGGCCGGTCACCTGGCGGGGTGTTCCTTGATCCAGCGGGCGGCGAGCAGGCCGGAGGCGGCGGTGAGGGCGGCGGCGGCGACGACGGTCGCGTTCAGGCCGAGCCAATCGGCGAGGATGCCGGCGACGAGGGCGCCTACGGCGTAGCCGATGTCGCGCCAGAAGCGGTAGGTGCCGAGCGCGTTGGCCCGCCAGGCGGGGTGGGCGTGGTCGGAGACGGAGGCGATCAGGGCCGGGTAGACCATGGCGGTGCCGAGGCCGAGCGCGATCGCGGACAGGACCCCGGCCAGCAGCGGGCGGTCCAGCAGTGCCAGGGCGAGGACGAAGCCGACGGCTTGGACGAGCATGCCGGTGACGATGAGGGGTTTACGGCCGATCCGGTCGGCGAGGTGCCCGGTGGGGATCTGCCCAATGCCCCACAGGATGGGGTAGAGGCCCTTGATCAGGCCGACCGCGGCAATTCCCAGGCCGTGGTCGGTGAACAGCAGAGGGAAGACGCCCCAGGTCAGGCCGTCGTTGAGGTTGTTGACCAGGCCCGCCTGGCTGGCGCCGCGCAGGGAGCGGTTGCGCCAGGAGGTGCGGGCGAACGTGGCGGCCAGGGCGGTGTTCTCGCCGGTGGGCAAGGGCTTGGCGTGCTGGGCGAGTTCCAGGGCGACGTGGGCGGCGGTGTCGCGCACGACCAGAGCCAGGGCGAGTCCGGCGACGACGAAGACGACGCCGATGAGTTCGGGGACGGGGCGCAGGCCGTAGGCGGTGGCAAGGTAGCCGGTGAGCAGGGCGGTGACGCCGACGGCGGTGTAGCCGGCGGCTTCGTTGAGGCCGGTGGCAAGTCCCCGGCGGGAGGGTCCGACGAGGTCGATCTTCATGTTGACGGTCATCGACCAGGTCAGGCCCTGGTTGAGGCCGAGCAGGACGTTGGCCGCGACGATCCAGCCCCAGGAAGGCGCCCAGGCCAGGGCGAAGGGGACAGGGATGCCGATCAGCCAGCCGGTGACGAGGAGTTGCTTGCGGCGGAAGCGGGCCGTGAGCGCGCCGGCGGCGAGGTTGGTCATCGCCTTGGTGAGGCCGAAGGCGATGATGAAGGAGAACACCGCCAGGTCGCTGGTCAGGCCGAAGACGTCGGTGCCGATGAGCGGGACGGTGGTGCGTTCCAGGCCGACCAGGCCGCCGACGCAGATATTGACGATGACCAGCAGGGTGAACTGGAGCCAGTTCTCTCTCAGGCCCAGCCGGACAGGTCGCCCGGAGGCGTCGGTCGGCGCGGTGGTGGGGGCGGCGTTCACGGGCGGGGGTCCTCCGTGCCGTCAGTCAGGCGCAGGCCGTGGGCGGCGGCGTACTGGTCCGGCCCGCCTTCCAGGACCGCGAGGTCGGTGCGGCCGGCGCGTTCCAACAGGCTTGCGGCGGTCATCGCGCGCTCGCCGTGCCCGCAGTGGACGATCGCGTTCGTCGGGGCGTCGGCGGCGCGGGCGGTGAGGTCGCCGAGTTCGATGTGGACGGCGCCGGGGATGTGGCCTGCGGTGTGCTCGGAGCGCTGCCGGATGTCGAGGACCGGGCCCGCACCGGCCTGGCCGGCGGGGACGTAGGCGGTGGTGGTCTGCGTGCCGCCGTCGGCGAGCCAGGCGTCCATGCCGCCCGCGAGACGCCCTGCGAGGCGTTCGTAGCCGATTTTGTACGCCTGCCAGACGATCTCGCTCAGGCTCGGTCCGTCACCGGTGACGAAGGCGAGGGGTGCGGCGTCGGGCAGGAGCCAGCCGAGCCAGGTGCCGAACTGGTCCCGCAGCGGGATCGACAGAGCCCCGGGGATGTGACCGGCCGCGAAATCGGCGGCGGGCCGGACGTCGATGACATATCCGCCCTCAGCCATGAGGGCCCTGACCTGAGCAGTGGACAGTGCGGGCAGCAGCGGCGTGGCGGTCAGGACCGCGGGCCCGCGCCGGTTGATGTCGGCGAGCCGGTCGAAGTAGGCCGGGTAGGAGCCGAGGCTCGCCACCAACTGACGGACGAATGCGTCCTCGTCCCGCGCGGCAAGCAGGGGGTTGGCCTGCTTCTGCGCGCCGATGGTGGTGGTGCGCTCGGTGCCGGGCGGCGCGGAGCAGAACGAGCCCGCGCCGTGCGTGGGCCACACCGCGGTCTCGTCCGCCAGCGCGGTCAGCCGCTTGAGGGAGCGGTACTGGGCCCGGGCGAGTTCCTCGGTCCGCTCCGCTCCGAGCAGGTCGGTGCGGGCGGCGGAGTTCACGATCAGCGACCCGCCGGTGAACACCCCGAGCTCGCTGGAGCCGTCCAGGAGGAGGAAGGACAGGTGCTCGTCGGTGTGGCCGGGGGTGGCCAGCGCACGCAGCGTCAGTCCGCCCAGGTCGACCTCGTCGCCGTCGGCGAGCGGGGTGTGGGTGAAGGCGCGCCGGCCGGCGGCGGACGCCAGCACGGTGGCCCCGGTGTCGTGGCCGAGCTGCACGGCGCCGGAGAGGAAGTCGGCGTGCAGGTGCGTGTCCGCGGCGAAGGCGACGCGCAGACCGCTCCGCCCAGCGGCAGCGTGCAGGGCTCGCAGATCGCGGCTGGCATCCACGGCCAGAGCGCGGCCGTCGCCCAGGTCGACCAGGTAGGCGCTGTTGCCCAGCCCTTCGTCGATCAGCGGTACGAGGTGGTCATCGGCGAAGCCCACGGCGTTGCCTCCAAGATCACTTCCAGGGGGTGTGGTCTCAGCCCCTCGACTCGTCTACAATATTCCATGGATTTATGGAGGATGTCATGGCGGAGCACACGAAGACCAGCGCGAAGGCCCAGCTGTACGACGCGTTCGCGGCCAGCGGAAAGGCGCTGGCCAGTGGAAAGAGGCTGGAGCTGCTCGATCTGCTCGCCCAGGGCGAACGCACCGTGGACGCGCTGGCGAAGGCAGCGGGCCTGAACCTGACCACGGCCTCGGCCCACCTGCAGACCCTCAAGCAGGCCGGCTTCGTCGCCACCCGCCGTGAGGGTGTACGCATCCACTACCGGCTCGCCGGCGACGATGTGGCGCAACTGTTCGCGATGCTGCGCAAGGTCGCCGAATCGCACCAGGCCGCCGTGCCGGCTGCCCGCGATGCTTACCTCCGCGAGGACAGCGCGGCCGAGCTCACTCGAGAGGAGCTGCAGGCCCGGGTCCATGTCGGCGACGTCGTCGTGCTGGATGTGCGGCCGGTGGAGGAGTACCAGGCCGGGCACATCCCCGGAGCGCTCTCCATCCCGGTGGAGGAGCTGGCCGAGCGGATCAACGAGCTGCCCGAGGACCTGGAGATCGTCGTGTACTGCCGCGGCGAGTACTGCGTGCTCGCCTACGACGCGGTGCGGCTGTTGACCGACCGCGGACGCCGCGCGATCCGCCTGAACGACGGCATGCTCGAGTGGCGGCTGTCCGCGATGCCCGTCGACGCCGGGGACTTCGTGTGACCGGCGACGAGCTGGCCGCGCACCCGGGCCTGGCCGCAGGCCCGGTCTACCTGGACTACAACGCCACCACCCCCGTCGACCCCCGCGTCGCCGCAGCGATGCTCCCGTACCTGACGGACTTCTTCGGCAACCCTCCAGCAGCCACCCCTACGGCGAGACACCCCGCCGCGCGCTCGCCGAAGCCCGGGCCCGGGTCGCGGCCCTGATCGGGGCCCACGCCGGAGAGATCGTGTTCACCGGCTCCGGGTCGGAGGCGAACCTGCTCGCCCTACGCGGAGCAGTCCTCGCCTCCGGCCACCCACGCCCCCCATGTCATCACCCAGGTGACAGAGCACCCAGCCGTGCTGGAAACAGCGCGCCCCGCTCGGGCGAGGCGGTCCTCATCCGCTGAGGCGTGCCGCCCGGGCGTGATGACGGTGCTGTCACCGGCGCGCCCGACCGCTTCCCCCAGGGCCGGGGGTCATCAGCCACGCCACGGTGCGGCTGATGTCCGACGCGGAGAGGATGCCGATGAGCCGGGTGTCGTCCAGCACGAGAACGCGGTGGGCGGCACCCTGCTGCATGCGTGGCAGAAGATCCGTGAGTGCATCGTCCGGCCGTGCCACGGCGACCTGGGAGAGGGGCAGCATCACGTCGCCCACCGTCACGACGGTCTGCCGCTCCGCCTGCACCGCTCTGGCAGCGTCGAGTGTCACCAGGCCGATCGGGGCTCCGCCGTCCCCGGTCACCGGGAACGCCGAATGCCGGAACCGGTACAGCGGGTCGGCGAGGAACCTGTCGACCGGGAGAAGCGCGGGTACCGAGACCGGATCCGGCGTCATGGCCTGACGCACCGGGACGCCGGCGAGGATGGCGCGCAACTCCGCCTGCCTCCCCTCCAGCGTGGCCGCCGCGATGAGGAACCAGCCGATCACCGCCAGCCACAGTCCTCCGAACGAACCCGTCCTCATCAGCAGAACAAGTCCCAGCACCGCAAGGAACCAGCCGAAGATCCGGCCCGCCGTCGCCGCCCCCGCCGTCGCCCGCAGCCGGTCTCCCGTCCGCCACCACAGGAAGGCCCGCAGCAGCCGGCCGCCGTCGAGCGGCGCCGCGGGAACGGCGTTGAACACGGCGAGCAGCAGATTGATGCCGGCCAGCCACACCATGCCCTCGACGGCGAGACCTGACGCGGATGCCCGGGCGAGCAGCCACGCCCCTGCCGCGAAGACACCCCCGAGCACGAGACTCACGAGCGGGCCGACACCCGCGATGCGCACCTCGGCCGCAGGGCTGGATGCCTCCGACTTGAGCCGGGCCGCTCCGCCCAGCAGCCACAGCACGATGTCGTCGACGTCGACTCCGTTGCGGCGAGCCACAACGGCGTGGGCGAGCTCGTGGGCGAGCAGTGAGGCGAAGAAGACCACGGCCGTTGCCAACCCGGTCAGCCAGTACAGGACCGGCGCGTGTCCGGGGTGCGTCTGCGGCAAGCGGCCCTGAGCGAGACCGAGCGCGATGATGGCGAAGACGAGGAACACGCTCCAGTGCACTCCGATCCGGACGCCGGCGATGCGTCCCAGCGGAAACGTCGCGCCCACTGCGTACTCCCAGCTCGACCGTGTCGGCACAGAAGACGGCGGGGAGGACAACCCACCTCTCGTGGGTCCTGATTGCACGGTGCGCGGTCTCGCTCCGCTGCTCCGTGTCCTCGTTCTGTCCTCCTCGTCAATTCCAGTGAAGCGCCACCGGGCTGTACGGCACAGGTCCACAAGGGGCACATCGCGGGGACCGCTCGGCCCTTCCTGGGGGTGCCGCCGCAACGTGAGCCTGGAGCCGTGGCCGCGCATGCGGCGCGTAGGAGGTCAGCACCGATGTCCCGCCATGTGACCGCCGGCCTGGACGGGTCGCCCGAAAGCGCCGCTGCTGCCCAGTGGGCGGCACGGGAGGCACTCCTGCGGAAGGCGCCGCTACGCCTCGTACACGCGGACGAGCGGCCGGTCTGGACGGTCGATCCTGTGGCGCAAGCCGACGCACAACGACGCTGGGCCGAACAGCTCCTGACCGAGGCCGCGGAAGAGCTGCGGTGCAAACACCCCTCCCTGGAGATCACCACGCGGCAGTTGTCGGGGCCGGCGCCCGCCGCTCTGGCCGCGGAGGCAGCCGAGGCCGACCTGCTGGTGCTCGGCTCCCGCGGACTGAGCGGCGTCATGGGCTTCGTCCTTGGATCGGTCGGCATGCAGACGATCACCGCCACCGAGCCGCCGGTCGTTCTCGTACGGGCACCCAAGCCCCCGGGCGCCCAGAACCAGGCGGCTCCGGCCGGACCCTCGCGTGACGTCGTCGTCGGCGTCGACATCCACCAGTCCTGCGACCCGCTCCTGGACTTCGCGTTCGACGAGGCCGCACATCGCGGCGGCCGCCTGCGGACGCTCTACGGCTGGTCACTCCCGCCGGTCGTCCGCGACGCACTCGGACTCGAAGCAGCCGAGCGGGACATGCGGCCGGACATCGCCCGCAGTCTCAGGGACATCCTGGCGCCCTGGCAGGGGAAGTACCCTTCGGTGACGGTCGTCGAGCTGACACCCATCGGCGCACCCTCCCAACTGCTGGTGCAATCCGCCGCCGACGCGGATCTCGTGGTCGTCGGTCGGCGTATCCGCAGGTCCCCCCTAGGCGCCCACATCGGATCCATCACCCACGCGGTGATACACCACTGCACCGCGCCCGTCGCCATCGTCGCCCACCACTGATCTCGGCCGGCGCCCGGTTGCGCCGACGTTCCCCCGCTCTCGCGTGTCGGGGAGGGCCGCGGTCACCCATGCCGGAATGCTGGGCCCGTGAACGCCGCTGTCGCGGTGCCGGCCGCCCTGCTGTCCGCGCTCACCTTCGGAGTCGCGTCAGTACTCCAGCAACGGGCGGCGAGCGAGGCGCCCGCCCGGGAGTCGCTGCGGCTCCGGCTGTTGCTCGACCTGGCCCGCCGGCCGAGATGGCTGGCCGGTATGGGCCTGACCATCGCCTCCTACGCACTGCTCGGCCTCGCTCTCGCCTACGGCCCACTCGTCCTGGTCCAGCCGCTGGCGGCCACCGATCTCGTCTTCGCCCTGCCCCTGCTCGCCTGGCGCCGCAACATGCCTCTGACACGCCGGGAGGCGGCGGGAATCGCCTGCACAGCGGGGGGCGTGGCCGCGTTCCTGACGGTCCTGCCGCCGTCCCCCGCGGGGTCGGAGGTTCTGGCGGGGCACGAGTGGCTGCCGGTGCTCGCGGCCGTCGGCGGCGCGGTGGCGGTGCTGACTCCGATCGGACGCAGAAGCCGGGCGACGACGCGGACGGCCCTGTACGCGACCTGCACGGCCCTGCTGTTCGCTTTGCTCGACAGCCTCACCAAGAGCACGGCAGGCCGGTTCCGCGCCGACGGGCTCGGCGCACTGGCCCACTGGGAGCCGTACGTACTGCTCGCCGTCGGCGTGACGGCCCTGGTCTTCTCGCAGAGCTCCTACCAGGCCGGCTCCTTGGCCATCAGCCTGCCGCTCATCGACACCCTCGAGCCGATCGGCGCCGTCCTGATCGGCATCGCCGTCTTCGGCGAGCAGCTCGCCTCGTCCACCTGGGCCCTGACCGTACAGGCGCTGGGGGCGGCCACCGCCGTGGTCGGCATCGTGCTCCTGGACCGGTCGCCCCTGGCACGGACCTGAGGCTGCGCACGGGCGGGGCTGTCCGCTGAAGGCCGGGCACGGCGGTACCGCCGCGGGACATGGTCTGCCCGATGGCTCAGGTGTCGTCGACCGTCTCCGCCCTCGGAGACTGCTCGTCCTGACAGGCCGCGGCTCGGGGGCCCCGGCTCGCAGCGAGGCCCTCTGCCCGCACCCTGATGCCCCCGCTGGCGCGCTCGCACGCCGATGCCGGGATGCGGCCTCGTACGACTGCCTCCACGATGAGGTCATGGTTCCCGTGGGTCCTGCGGACCGTTTCGACGCGTTTCGGGCCCTGGCCGACCGGCGCGGGCGGCCTGGAGACCGGCTGATCGAGGCGCTGGCCGAGGCCAGGGCGGGAACGGCGGACAGTCCGGAGGCCTGGGCTCCGGATGTCGCCGCCGCTATCGGCCTGCCCCCTGCCGCCGCGCTCGGACCCGCCGGCTACTACGCGGACCTCGCCGCCCCGCACGGCCGCCGTCACGTCCGGGTCTGCGCGGCGACAGCGTGCTTCGCCGCGCAGGCCGGACGGCATCTGGCCGATGTGGAGCGCGAGCTGGGCGTCACGGCGGGCACGGCGTCGCCGGACGGTGAGACGTCGTTGCAGGCCGTGCGCTGTCTGGGGTACTGCTACGCCGGTCCAGCGGCGCTCGACGGTGACACGCCCTGCACGGGCCCGACGCTGGCCGGCCAACTCGCGGGGCGCGAACCCCCTCGGGCTCCGGAGATTCCGGCGGCCGACGGCACCGGCGACCCGGTTCTGCTGGGGGGCGTGGTGGCCGGTGAGCCCGTGTGGCAGGTATGGCCGCGGATGGTGACGGCGGGTACTCCTGACGAGGTCCAGCAGGAGGTGGCGGCATCCGGGCTGCGGGGGCGTGGCGGCGCGGGCTTCCGGGTCGCGGCGAAGTGGGAGGCGGCCGGCCGGGCACCCGGCACCGTCGTGGTGGTCAACGGGGACGAGGGAGATCCCGGCTCCTACGCCGACCGGCTGTTGATGGAGCGGGATCCGGAACGGGTGCTTGAGGGCTTGGCCCTGGCCTGCTTCGCGTGCGGGGCCCGGCGGGGTGTGGTGTTGGTCCGCTCGGAGTATCCGCGCGCGCTGGCGCGGATGCGGGAGGTGGTCGGGCAGGCGTACGCGGACGGGCACTTCGGCGCGTCCGTGCACGGCACGGACACGGCCTTGGACGTACAGGTGGTGGAGGGCGCCGGGTCGTATGTCGCGGGTGAGGAGACTGCCCTGATCGCGAGCCTGGAGGGGGACCGGGGCTGTGCCCGGCCGCGCCCGCCCTACCCGACCCAGCGCGGGCTGTGGGATGCGCCGACGGTGGTGAACAACGTCGAGACCCTTGCGGCCGTCCCATGGATCGTCTCCCGGAGCGGCGAAGCGTACGCCCGGCGCGGGACGCCCAACGAGACCGGGACGAAGCTGGTCTGCCTGTCGGAGCGGTTCACCCGGCCAGGCGCGTACGAAGTGGAGCTCGGCACCCCGGTGAGGCGGATCGTCACCGAGCTGGGCGGCGGGCTGAAGGACGACGCCGAGCTGGCCGTGGTCCAGGTCGGCGGGCCGCTGGGCGGCTTCCTCGCCCCCGACGCACTGGACGTACCGCTGACCACTGCCGACCTCGATGCCCAGGGCGCGGCCCTCGGCCACGCCGGCCTCGTCGCCTTCGACCAGCGCGTTGCTCCGGAGGATGTCATGCGGCACATCTGGCAGTTCGCCGCCGCCGAAAGCTGCGGCGCGTGCTCGCCCTGCCGCGTGGGCTCGCGCCGGGGCCTGGAGCTGGCAGACGCGGGCGCCCCGCCGGGGGAAGAGTGGGAACGGCTGTCGCATGTCCTGGCCGAGGCGAGTCTGTGCGCCTTCGGACGGCGGATCCCACCTGCCGTGCACAGCCTCGCCCGCGCCTACGGGGACCGACTGGCGGGATGGGCTCCATGACCGGCATCGAGATCGAGGTCGACGGCATGTGCGTCGATGTGTTCGAGGGAGCTTCACTGCTCGCGGCAGTGCGGGCGGCCGGAGTCGAGCTGCCCGCACTCTGCTCCGACGACCGGCTCAGCGCTGCCGGATCGTGCCGCACCTGCCTGGTACGGGCCGACGGGAGGATCGCGGCGGCTTGTGTCACCCCGGCCGCATCCGGGGCCCGGATCGAAACCGACACGGACGATCTGCGATTGCTGCGTCGGGAGGCGGTGGAGGTCATCGCCTCCGCTCTGCCGTCCCGTGCCCTCGCCGACGACAACCCCAGCGAGCTGGCGCATGTCTGCCGGTCGATGGGCATCGGCCCCGAGGCGGCACAGGGCGTCGGAGGTCGGGGCGGTGACGACTCCCACCCGTACGTCCACCTTGACCGGGACCTGTGCATCGCCTGCGGCCGGTGTGTCCGCATGTGCGCCGAGGTGCAGGGCACCTTCGCCCTCACCCTGGTCGGGCGGGGCGCCGACACCGTCGTGGCCCCGGGCACCGGCGGGCCCTGGGCCGAGTCGGACTGTGTGGCCTGCGGCGGCTGCGTCGACACGTGTCCCACCGGGGCGATCACCGAGCCCGGTCCGGCGCGCGGGCTCACTTCCGGGATCCGCCCGACGGCGGCCCGGACGCGCACCACGTGCGGCTACTGCGGCGTCGGGTGTGCGCTGGATGTCGTCACCCGCGACGGCGAGGTCACGGCGGTACTGCCCGCCCGGGACGGCCCGGTCAACCAGGGGCACGCATGCGTCAAGGGGCGCTTCGCCCACGGATATCTCACCTCCCCCGAGAGGCTCACCCGGCCCCTGATGCGACGCGACGGCCGCCTGGAGCCGGTCGGCTGGGACGAGGCGCTCGGCCATGTCGCCCGGGGGCTGCGCGAAGCCGTTGACGCCGGCGGGCCGGACGCCGTGGCGGCGATCTCCTCGGCTCGCGCCACCAACGAGGAGAACTACCTCGTCCAGAAGTTCATGCGGGTCGTCATCGGCACGAACAACGTCGACAACTGCTCCCGCCTCTGCCACTCCCCGTCCGCCGCCGGCCTGACCGCCTCCTTCGGGCTCTCCGGCGGCACCGACAGCTTCGATGACGTCGAGCGGGCCGACTGCCTGCTGGTGGTCGGGGCCAACCCCGTCGAAGCCCACCCGGTGGTCGGAGCGCGACTGCTGAGGCGCGTACTGCACGGGGCCAAGCTCGTGGTCGCCGACCCCCGAGCCGTCGGCCTCGCCCTGCACGCCGACGTGCATCTGCGGCCCCGCCCCGGTACCAACGTCGCACTCTTCCACGGGCTCGCCCACGTCCTGCGCGCCGAAGGACTGGCCGACGAGGAGTTCCTCCGAGAGCGGGCCACCGGTCTGCCGGAGCTCACCGAGCTGTTGGACGACTACCCGCCCCATCGGGTCGCGGACATCACCGGGGTACCCGCCGCGGACCTGGTCGCCGCCGCCCGGCTCTACGGGCGTTCCGAACGCCCGGCGATCGTCTACGGCCTGGGCGTCACCGAGCACCTCCACGGCACGGACGGGGTGCGGTCGCTGGCCAACCTGGCGATCCTGCGCGGTGCCGTGGGCACCGACCGCGGGCACGGGGTCAACCCGCTGCGCGGCCAGAACAACGTCCAGGGCGCCTCCGACATGGGCGCGTTGCCCGACCTCCTGCCCGGCTACGGCAAGGTGACCGACCCTGCCGTACGGTCCCGGGCCGAGGCGGTGTGGGGCGCCCCGGTCCCGGGCCGCCCCGGCCTGCGGATCCCGGACATGTTCGCCGCCGCACGGGCCGGGGATCTGCGGGCTCTGTGGGTCATCGGTGAGGACGTCTGCGCCACCGACCCAGACGCGAACCGGGTGGCCGGAGCCCTGGACGCGTGCCCGCTCGTCGTCTGCAACGAGCTGTTCCTGTCCGAGACCGCCCGCCACGCCGACGTCGTGCTGCCGGTCGCGTCCTGGCTGGAGAAGGACGGCACCTTCGTCAACTTCGACCGCCGGTTCCAGCGGGTCCGTCCCGCCGTCCCCCCGCCGGGGGATGCC
>NZ_JBSGZO010000048.1:0-32449 GCF_053611045.1 Streptomyces sp. NPDC054841
GTGTGCGTATGGGAGCGAGAACCGGGCGGCGGCGGGCGCCGGTGGGCGAGACGGGACGGTCAGCCGTCGATCGCTCGCAGCGGGACGTCGTTGAGGCTGGCCGCCAGCCACCGTTCGACGGCGGAGATGTGGACGGTCGCGGCGGCCTCGGCCAGCTGGGCGTCGTGTGCCTGGAGCGCGCCGAGGATCTCCTCGTGGTCCTGGTGGGCGCTGTCCAGGGCACGACGGGTCCGGCTGCCACGGACGATGCGTACCCGCTGCGTGCGGGTGGAGAGCACGCGCAGCAGCATGGACAGCACCGGGTTGCCGACGGCCTCGACGATCCTGAGGTGGAAGGCGATGTCGTGGGCGACGAACTCCTCGACGGTGGCGGCGGACCGGCACCGGTCGAGGATGTCGCGGAGCTCCTGGAGATCCGCCGGCTGCAGCAGGGCGGCGGCCAGTCCGGTTGCCTGCGGTTCGAGCAGTCGGCGTACCTGGAGCAGTTGGAGGGCGGCCTGCCCCTGGGAGACGTCGGCGGCGAAGGAGAGGCTCTCCAGCAGGAGATGGGGCTCCAGGCTGGAGACGTACGTGCCGTCGCCCTGCCGGGTGATCAGGATCCGCATCGCGGTCAGGGCCCGGACGGCCTCGCGCAGCGAGTTGCGGGACAGGCCGAGCTGTCCGGCGAGGATCTCCTCCTTGGGCAGGCGGGAGCCGGGCGCGAGTTCGCCGGCGACGATCATTTCCTTGATCTTGTCGATGGCCTCGTCCGTCAGTGCCACGAGCGTGCCTCTCCGTGCCGAGGGTGTGCGAGGTGCCGACTCCGCCCGGCAAAGCTGGGGGCCGGGCGGAGCCGCTTACAGGGCGGGACTACTCCTGCTTTTCGCCGGAGGCGAAGCGGGAGATGATCAGCGCGACGATGATGATGGCGCCGTTGAGGAACTGGTTCCACAGCGGCGGTACGCCCGCCAACGTCATGACGTTGACGACGAGTTGGAGGGTGAGCACACCCGTCAGGGCGCCGAAGACGGAGCCCTTGCCCCCGTTGAGGCTCACGCCGCCGATGACGGTCGCCGCGAAGACCTGGAAGATCCAGCCGCTGCCCTGTGTCGCCGAGATGGAGCCGTAGTGCCCGCTGTAGAGGATGCCGGCGAACGCGGCCAGCACACTGCCGAGGATGAGGACGATCCATACGATCCGGTCGACGCGGATGCCGGCGGTACGGGCCGCCTCCGCGTTGCCGCCGATCGCGTACAGCGCCCGGCCGTGCCGGAGCCAGGCCAGCGCACTGCCGCCGAGCGCGAACAGCACCGCGCAGATCCAGATGGCGGAGGGCACGCCCAGCCAGGAGGCCCTGCCCAGGTAGGTGAAGGAAGAGGGCAGCTCGACGATGGACTGTCCCTCGGACAGGGCTACTTGAAGGCCGCGGAGCATGGTCAGGCCGCCGAGTGTGACGATGAACCCGTTGAGCCGCAGCTTGAGGATGAGGAAGCCGTTGACGGCGCCGATCACCACACCGACCAGCAGGCACAGGGGGACGGCCATCCACTCGGGGAAGAGTCCGAGCCCGGTGAAGCGGCCCCCACTGGTCGGCAGGACCAGCCAGACGGCGATGACAGGGGCCACGCCGATGGTGGACTCCAGGGACAGGTCCATCCGCCCGCAGATGAGGATGAGCGCCGTGGCGAGCACCAGCAGGCTCAGCTCGGTGGACTGCTGGGCCACACCGATGAGGTTGTCGGCGGTGAGGAAGGCCGGCGAGACGATGAACCCGATCAGCATCAGGACGAGGATGGCCGGGACCAAGGACAGCTCACGGAAGCGGCCGAGGTCGACCCTGCGCCTGGCGGTGTCCGTCGCGGCCGGCGCCGCTGGGCTCGGTGCGGCCTCGGTGACATCTGTGGTGGCGGACATGACTACCTTCCGTGCTCGTCGGTGCGGGATGCGGCGGATGCGGTGGTGGTGCCGACGCCCTCCATGGCGGCGACGACGTGCTCGTCCTTCCAGCCGCGGTCGAACTCGGCGACCACACGCCCGTGGAACATGACGACGACCCGGTCGCACACCTTGAGGTCGTCCAGTTCGTCGGAGACGATCAGTGCGGCCTTGCCGCCGTCGGCGACCCGCCGGATCCTGCCGAGCAGGAACTCCTTGGACTTGACATCCACGCCGTTGGTGGGGCGGATGGCCACCAGCACGTGCGGGTCGGTGGCCAGGGCACGGGCGACGACGACCTTCTGCTGGTTGCCTCCGGACAGGGCGGACACCGGGGTGGCGGCTCCCGGGGTCTTGATGTCGAGATCGCGGATCATGCGCCGGGCGAAGGCCCTGGTACGGGAGGGCAGCACCGTGCCGAACGGGCCGAGCTGGTCGGTGACGGTCAGCGTCGCGTTCTCAGCCACGCTACGGTTGTTGACCAGTCCCTGGAGGTGACGGTCCTCGGGGACCAGGCCGACCCCGGCAGAGAGGGCGGACGGCACACTGCCGGTGCGCACGCTCCTGCCGCCGACCGAGATCCCCCCGTCCTTGGCGCGGTGCAGACCTGCGACGGCCTCACCCACCTGCACATTGCCGCTGGCCGTCGCACCGGCGAGCCCGACCACCTCGCCGGAGCGGACCGAGAGGGACAGGTCCTGGCAGGCGCCGGGCAGTGTCAGACCGTCGATCGCGAGCAGCTCCTCGGCATCGGTCCGCGCGGCGGGGATACCGCTCACGGCCGTCGTACCCGAGGAGGCGGACTCGCCCGTCATGGCCTCCACAAGTGCCTGGTGCCCGAGCTCGGCCACGGGCGCGGTGAGGATGTGGGCGGCGTCGCGGTAGACCGTGACCGTGGTGCAGAGGTCGTACACCTCTTGCAGGTGGTGGGAGATGAAGAGGAAGGCGACGCCCTGATTCTGGAGGTCGCGAAGCTTGTCGAAGAGGCGGTCGATGCCGCGGGCGTCGAGCTTGGCGGTCGGCTCGTCGAGGATGATGAAGCGGGCGCCGAAGGACAGGGCCCGGGCGATCTCGACGAACTGCCGCTGCTCGACGGTGAGGTCCCTGGCCCGTGCGGCGGGGTCCACGGCTACGCCGTACTCGCCGAGGAGCTCCTCGGCGCGCCGCCGCAGCTGCTTCCAGCGGATGGGTTGCACCGCGCCGGCGCTCTGCCGGTTCAGGAAGAGGTTCTCGGCGACGGTCAGGTCACCGATGATCGTGGAGCGCTGGTAGACGCAAGCGACGCGGGAACGCCAGGCATCGATGTCGCCGAAGGCGGGCGCAGGCTCTCCCGAGAAGCGCAGGGAACCGGTATCGGGTTGCTGGAGGCCGGTGAGGATGGACACGAGCGTCGACTTGCCGGCGCCGTTGCGGCCGACCAGGGCGTGCGACTCGCCCGCGGCGATGCTGATGCGGGCGTCCCGCAGCGCGACGGTCGCGCCGAATCGTTTGCTGATGCCGGTCGCCTCGGCCACGGGGGCCGGATGCCCGGGGCCGGTCGCGGTGTCCGCCATGGTGGATACCGTCCTTCGTGTACGGAAACTGGGGCCGAGGGGCTCGGGAACGAACCCGGGGTTGCGGGGCGGGCACGGCGCCGAGGGACGGGGTCGTCCGTCCCTCGACGCGGCGGGCGGGAGCCGGACATCAGCCGACGTTGTTGCCCCACAGGGACTTGTCGTCCACGTTGTCCTTGGTCACCAGCGGGGCGGGAAGCTGGTCCTCGAGACCGTTCGGGATCTCGACGATGGTGGAGTCGTGGTCGGTCGCACCCGGCTTGAAGGTCTTGCCCTCGGCCGCGGCCTTGGCGTAGTACAGCGCGTACTTGGCGTAGAGGTCGGCGGGCTGGGAGACGGTGGCGTCGATCTGACCCTTGCGGATCGCGTCGAACTCCTGCGGGATGCCGTCGTTGGAGATGATCGAGATGTGCCCCTTCTGGCCCGCCGGCTTGAGAAGACCCTTCTGCTCCAGCAGTGCGAGCGTGGGCTGCAGGAAGACACCGCCCGCCTGCATGTAGATGCCGTTCAGATCGGGGTTCTGGGCGAGCAGCGACTGCAGCTTGGCGGAGGCCACGTCTCCCTTCCAGTCGGTCGGCAGTTCGAAGACCTTGATCTTCGGGAACTTCTCCTTCATGCACGCGGCGAACGCCTCGGAGCGGTCGCGTCCGTTGATGGAGTCCAGGGCGCCCTGCAGCTCGGCGACCTTGCCCTTGCCGCCCAGCTGCTTGCCGAGGAACTCGCAGGCCTTGGTGCCGTACGCCTTGTTGTCGGCGCGGACCACCATGTAGACGTCGCCCTTGTCCGGTCTCGTGTCGACGCTGACCACGGGGATCTTCTTTGACGCGAGGGTGTCGAGGGTCGAGGCGATGGCGCCGGTGTCCTGGGGGGCCATGACGACGGCCTTGGCTCCGGTGTTCTGGAACACCTGGACGTTGGCGACCAGTTTGGTGACGTCGTTCTGCGAGTTGCTCAGCGGCAGGGCGTTGATGCCGTCGGACTGGATGTCCTTCTTCAGGTACTCCCCGTAGGAGTTCCAGAAGTCGGAGTCCGAACGCGGCAGGTCGATGCCGATGGCGGGCTTGTCACCGCCCGAGGCGGCCGAGTCCGTGCCCTCGCGGTTGCACGCGGTGGCAAGGGCCAGTACCGCGAGGACGGCGGTGGCGGCTGCGGCGGTGGAGCGGGTGCGAGTGAACTTCATGGCCGTGTTCTCTCCTTAGGCCAGGGCGGGGAGCCGCAGGGCGACGGTGGGAGGGTGGCGACTCGCCTGCGCGGGAGGGGCGAGGCCGCCGGCCGGGCAGATGGCGATCCGGCACAGGGCATGTGCGGACCGCACCCGACGGGACGGAAGTGAGGGTCAGTCGGCGACCGGGATGTGCGGAGGCCAGCGGCCGCACTGTGCGAGCCGAATGGGCGCACTGGATGATGCGGACCATTCCTCCGATGTATCCCGGACGTCGAGGACGTTACGACGACGTTGCCAGCGTTGACAAGTGCCCGCCGTCATGGATTTGCGCGACATCGCATCACGGGCCTCCGCGGGTCGTCCCGGATAATCTGGATGGCCCGCTGTGAGCCCCTCTGACCTGTGCCTTTCTCAGGTCGGTGACCGAGGGGCGGTGAGCGGCAACAGCTCACAATTCGGCAACGGGGTCGCCCCGGGTCGCTGGGTCGCGGCGTGGACGGGTGCCGTGAGGGGTGCTTTTCGCCCTCGAGTCGCCGGGAGTCATCCCGCGCGCACCTCCTTTCAGCAGGGCGTAGCCGAGTGAGGGATCTCTGGATTCATCGGAGGGTGAGTCGCGAGTCGTGCTCCTGTGTGGACGGAACCGCCCGTTCGGACGGTGTCAGAGGTGCGGAGCTGCTAGCGGCGAGCAAATACATCCGAGGTATCCATTGTCAGTCGGTCTTCCTGCGTCTACAGTCGCCATGCGTCATACATCCGATGACTGAGGGAGTGGGCGATCGAAGCCCTCCTGCGCGGTCCGGTCCGGTGCGCAGATGACGGGCAGCCCGTACAGCTGACCGACACCCCGATGAACCCCCTGATGGCAAGGGAGCTGCCCTGTGAAACTGCTGCGAGTCGGCGCCCCCGGCGCGGAGCGGCCTGCCGTCCGCACCGACGGCGGCAGGCTGCTGGACCTGTCCTCCGTGGCCTCCGACGTCGACGGCGCCTTCCTTGCCTCGGACGGCGTGGACCGGGCCCGTGCGGCGGTCGCGGCGGGAGTGCTGCCCGAACTGGACGCGGACGGCCTGCGGATCGGCGCACCCGTCGCCCGCCCGGGCAAGGTCATCTGTATCGGGCTCAACTACCGCGATCACGCCGCCGAGACCGGTGCGGCGATTCCCGGGCGTCCCGTGGTCTTCATGAAGGACCCGGGCACGGTCGTCGGCCCCTACGACGAGGTGCTGATCCCCCGTGGCTCGGTGAAGACCGACTGGGAGGTCGAACTGGCGGTCGTCATCGGCCGCCGGGCGCGCTACATCGAGGGACCGGAGGATGCGCGGGCCGTGATCGCGGGGTACGCGATCAGCCACGACGTCTCGGAGCGGGAGTTCCAGCTGGAGTACTCCTCGCAGTGGGACCTCGGCAAGTCCTGCGAGACCTTCAACCCGCTCGGACCGTGGCTGGTCACCGCCGACGAGGTCGGCAACCCCCAGAACCTCGGACTGCACCTGAGCGTCAACGGTGTGAAGCGGCAGGACGGGCACACCAGCGACATGATCTTCCGGGTCGACCACATCGTGTCGTACCTGAGCCGGTACATGGTCCTGGAACCGGGCGACGTGATCAACACCGGTACGCCCGCGGGCGTGGCCCTCGGCCTGCCCGGCACCCCCTATCTGCGCCCCGGAGACACCGTCGAACTCTCCGTCGACGGGCTCGGCAGCCAGCGCCAGACCTTCGGCCAAGCGTGAAAGGCACCCCCTTGACTGCAACCCCCGCCCGGATCATCGCGGTCGACACCTACGACGTCCGCTTCCCCACCTCGCGGGAACTGGACGGCTCCGACGCGATGAACCCGGACCCCGACTACTCCGCCGCCTACGTCGTGCTGCGCACCGACGCCGGCGACGGGCTCGAAGGCCACGGATTCACCTTCACCATCGGACGCGGCAACGACGTCCAGGTCGCCGCGATGGGGGCACTGCGGCCCCATGTCGTGGGCCGCTCCGTGGAGGAGCTGTGCGCGGACCCGGGCTCGCTCAGCCGCGATCTGATCGGGGACAGCCAGTTGCGCTGGCTCGGCCCCGAGAAGGGCGTGATGCACATGGCCATCGGCGCCGTGATCAACGCCGTGTGGGACCTGGCCGCCAAGCGGGAGGGCAAGCCGCTGTGGCAACTGCTCGCCCATGCCGCTCCGGAGTGGCTGGTCTCGCAGGTCGACTTCCGGTACATCGCCGACGCACTCACCCCCGGGGACGCCCTCACCCTTCTGCGTGAGGGCCGGACGGGACTCGCGGAACGCGAGGCGATGCTGCTGGAGCGCGGCTACCCCGGCTACACCACCTCCCCGGGCTGGCTCGGCTACTCCGACGACAAGCTCACCCGGCTCGCCGAGCAGGCCGTCGCCGACGGCTTCACCCAGATCAAGCTCAAGGTCGGCGCCGACGTCGACGACGACATCCGGCGGCTGCGCACCGCCCGTACCGCCGTCGGCGACGGCATCCGCATCGCCATCGACGCCAACCAGCGGTGGAACGTGGGCGAGGCGATCGAGTGGACCAAGGCGCTCGCCGAGTTCGATCCGTACTGGATCGAGGAGCCCACCAGCCCCGACGACGTTCTCGGACACGCCGCCGTACGCAGGGCCGTCGCCCCGGTGAAGGTTGCCACCGGCGAGCACGTGCAGAACCGCATCGTCTTCAAGCAGCTCCTCCAGGCGGGCGCCATCGACGTCCTCCAGATCGACGCAGCCCGGGTCGGCGGGGTCAACGAGAACCTCGCGATCCTGCTGCTCGCCGCGAAGTTCGGGGTGCCGGTGTGCCCGCACGCCGGCGGAGTGGGACTGTGCGAGCTGGTGCAGCACCTGTCGATGTTCGACTACCTGGCCCTCTCCGGCACCACCGAGAACCGCGTCATCGAGTACGTCGACCACCTCCACCAGCACTTCACCGCTCCCGTGGTGATCCGCGACGGCCACTACACCGCGCCGCTCGCCCCTGGCTTCTCTGCCACCATGAGAGAAGAGTCCATCGCCGAGTACCGCTACCCGGACGGAAAGTTCTGGGTCGCCGACCGCGCCGGGCAGGAGGAAGTGGCATGACCGACCTGACAGGGCTCAGGGCCGTCGTCACCGGAGGCGCGTCCGGCATCGGGCTCGCCACCACCCGGATGCTGGTCGAGCAGGGCGCAACGGTGGCCGTACTCGACCTCGACCCCTCCAGGGTGCCGCGTCCGCTGCTCGCCCTCAAGACTGACGTCAGTGACGACGCTTCGGTGCGCGCCTGCGTGACGGAGGCGGCCGGGCGGCTCGGCGGCATCGACATCCTCGTCAACAACGCGGGCATCGGCGCCGCGGGCACCGTCGAGGACAACCCCGACGAGCAGTGGCACCGCGTCCTGGACGTCAACGTTCTCGGCATGGTCCGCACCACCCGCGCCGCCCTGCCCCATCTGCGCCGGTCCGCACACGCGGCCGTCGTCAACACCTGCTCCATCGCGGCCACCGCCGGACTGCCGCAGCGCGCCCTGTACTCCGCCAGCAAGGGCGCAGTGCTGTCCCTCACCCTGGCCATGGCCGCCGACCACGTCCGTGAGGGCATCCGCGTCAACTGCGTCAACCCCGGCACCGCCGACACCCCCTGGGTGGCCCGGCTGCTGGACGCCGCCGAGGACCCCGAGGCAGAACGCGCGGCCCTCAACGCCCGCCAGCCCATGGGCCGACTGGTGACCGCGGACGAGGTGGCGGCCGCCATCGTCTACCTTGCCGGTCCCGCGGCGGCCAGTATCACCGGTACCGCCCTGGCGGTGGACGGCGGCATGCAGGGCCTGCGGCTGCGCCCGGAGGCCCGACCGTGAGGATGAGCAGGCTGGGTGGCAGCGCGGTCGGGGTCACACAACTCGCGCTCGGCTGCGCGGGCATCGGCAACCTCTATCACCCAGTCACCGACGAGGCCGCCCTCGCCACCGTGGAGGCGGCCTGGGACGTCGGCATCCGCACCTTCGACACCGCGCCCCACTACGGCCTGGGCCTGTCGGAGCGGCGGCTCGGCGCCGCGCTGCGCGGCCGCCCCCGGGACACGTACACCCTCTCCACCAAGGTGGGGCGGCTCCTCGTACCGAACCCCGAGGACGGCTACGGCTCCGGCGACGACCTCGCGAACGGCTTCGCCGTCCCCGCCACCCACCGCCGCGTGTGGGACTTCAGCGCCGACGGAGTACTGCGCTCCCTGGAGGCGAGCCTGGACCGCCTCGGCCTCGACCGGGTCGACATCGTCCTGCTGCACGACCCGGACGACCATGCCGAACAGGCCCTGCGCGGGGCGTACCCGGCGCTGGAGCGGCTGCGCGGCGAAGGCGTGGTCGGGGCGATCGGCGTGGGGATGAACCAGTCCGCCCTGCCCGCCCGTTTCCTGCGCGAGACCGACATCGACGTGGTGCTGCTGGCCGGCCGCTACACGCTCCTCGAACAGGAAGGGCTCGCCGAACTGCTCCCGGAGGCCGCCGTCCGCGGCCGGAGCGTCGTCGTCGGCGGGGTCTTCAACTCCGGGCTGCTCACCGCCCCGCGGCCCGGCGCCACGTACGACTACGCGCCCGCTCCGCAGCCGGTGCTCGACCGGGCCCTGCGGCTGCTGGCGGTCACCGAACGCCACGGCGTGCCGCTGCGCGCCGCTGCCCTGCGCTTCCCGTTCGGCCACCCGGCCGTGGCGAGTGTGCTGACCGGCGCCCGTTCCCCCGAGGAGGTGCGCGACACCGTGGAACAGCTGCGACGCCCGGTGCCGGACGCGCTGTGGGACGAGCTGCGCGCCGAAGG
Source organism: Streptomyces sp. NPDC054841 (assembly GCF_053611045.1). NCBI lineage: Bacteria > Bacillati > Actinomycetota > Actinomycetes > Kitasatosporales > Streptomycetaceae > Streptomyces > Streptomyces sp. NPDC054841. The sequence goes on from NZ_JBSGZO010000048.1 coordinate 9,422, forward strand.
GCTGCTGGCCCCGGACACCCCCGTCCCCGCAGCCATGCCCTGGAAGGAGTCGTCATGAGGATCGCCCTGCACACCAGGGTCCGCGCCGACCGCATCGAGGAGTACGAGGCGGCTCATCGCGAGGTCCCCGAGGAACTGACCGCCGCCGTCCGCGCCGCCGGGGTGAGCGAGTGGACGATCTGGCGCAGCGGGACGGACCTCTTCCATGTGCTGGAGGTCGAGGACTATCCGGCGATGATCGCCGAACTGGAGAAGCTGCCGGTCAACATCGCCTGGCAGGCGCGGATGGCCGAGCTGCTGGACGTCGTCCACGACTACTCGGCGGAGGGCGCGAGCGCCTCGCTGCCGGCGGTCTGGGAGCTGTGACCGTATGAAGACCGAGCCCGGCATCGTCGATGCGCACCACCACGTGTGGGACCTGTCGGTCCGCGACCAGGACTGGATAACCGGACCCGAACTCGCCCCGCTGCGCCGCGACTTCACCCTTGCCGACCTGGAGCCGGAGGCCCGGGCAGCCGGGGTCACCGCCACCGTGCTGGTTCAGACGGTCACTGTGCCGGAGGAGACCCCGGAGTTCCTGGCCCTGGCCGCCCGCAGCGATCTGGTCGCCGGGGTCGTCGGCTGGACCGACCTGACCGCACCCGATGTCGCCGACTCCCTCGCCGCCTTGCGCGAAGGACCCGGCGGCGAGCACCTGGTGGGCATCCGCCACCAGGTGCAGGGCGAGCCCGATCCGCGGTGGCTGCTCCGCCCGGAGGTGCTGCGCGGTCTGACCGCGGTGGCCGAGGCGGGACTCGTCTACGACCTGGTGGTGAAGCCCCATCAGCTCGCGGCCGCCGTTGAGGCCGCGGAGCGTCTGCCGAGCCTCACGCTCGTCCTCGACCACCTGGGCAAGCCGCCCATCGCGTCCGGCGAACTCGACCCATGGGCCGAGCAGATCCGGCGGCTCGTCTCCCTCCCCACCACCGTCTGCAAGCTCTCCGGCATGGTTACGGAGGCCGACTGGGGCTCCTGGGCCATCGAGGACCTCAAGCCGTACGCCGACACCGTCCTGGACGCCTTCGGGCCCGAGCGGGTGATGTTCGGCTCCGACTGGCCCGTCTGCCGGCTTGCCGCCACCTACGCCCAAGTCGTCGCCGCGGCACGGGAGTTGACGGCACGGTTCAACCCCACCGAACGCCACGAGTTCTTCACCGGCACCGCCGCGCGGACCTACGGCCTGACGGTCACCGGATCGCCGTGCCCGCCCCAGGAAGCCCCATGCGCATAGCTCTCTTCATCACCTGCTTCAACGACACCATGTTCCCCCGCACCGGCCGGGCGGTGACCGAACTGCTCGAACGGCTCGGGCACACCGTGGAATTCCCGCAGGGCCAGACCTGCTGCGGTCAGATGCACTTCAACACCGGCTACCGTCCCGAGACCCTGCCCATGGTGCGCCGCTTCGCGGAGGTCTTCGCGGGCTACGACGCCGTAGTCGCCCCCTCCGGATCCTGTGCCGGCATGGTGCGCGACCACCATCGCGTGGTGGCAGCCCAGTACGGGGACGCCGCCCTTACCGCGGCGGTCGAGCGGGTGGTGCCGACGGTGTACGAGCTGTCGGAACTCCTCGTCGACGTCCTGGGCGTCACCGACGTCGGCGCGTACTTCCCGCACCGCGTCACCTACCACCCGACCTGCCACTCGCTGCGCATGCTGCGCGTCGGCGACCGGCCGCTGCGGCTGTTGCGCGCGGTGAAGGGCATCGACCTCGTCGAGCTGCCCGCCGCCGAGTCCTGCTGCGGCTTCGGCGGCACCTTCGCGCTGAAGAACGCGGACGTGTCCAACGCCATGCTGGCCGACAAGATGCGCCATGTCCAAGACACCGGCGCCGAGTTCCTGTGCGCGGGCGACAACTCCTGTCTGACGCACATCGGCGGCGGCCTGTCCCGGCTCCGGACCGGCATCGGGACCATGCACCTGGCCGAGATCCTGGCCTCAACGGAAGGGAACGCGCGGTGAGCGGAGCCGACAACGTCGTATGGCTGGGCACCCCGGCCTTTCCCGAGGCCGCGCGCCGCGCGCTCGCCGACACCCAGCTGCGGACGAACCTGCGACGGGCGACCGGCACCATCCGGGACAAGCGGCTGGCGGTCGCCGCCGAACTGGAGGACTGGGAGGAACTGCGGGAGACGGCCGCAGCGATCAAGCGCCATACTCTGCGCCACCTCGACCACCATCTGCTGCGGCTGGAGAAGACGGTGACCGCCGCAGGTGGCACCGTCCACTGGGCGGCGGACGCCGCCGAGGCCAACCGCATCGTCACGCAGCTGGTGAAGATGACCGGCGAGCGTGAGGTCATGAAGGTCAAGTCGATGGCCACTCAGGAGATCGGCCTGAACGAAGCCCTCGCTGAAGCGGGCATCCGTGCCTACGAGACCGATCTCGCGGAACTCATCGTGCAGTTGGGCGGCGACCGCCCGTCCCACCTCCTCGTGCCGGCCATCCACCGCAACCGCTCCGAGATCCGGGAGATCTTCCGGCGGGAGATGGGGGAGTGGGGAAGGCCCGCTCCCGAGGGGCTCACCGACGATCCGCGAGATCTGGCCGAAGCGGCCCGGCTCCATCTACGGGAGAAGTTCCTGAGGGCCAAGGTCGCTGTCTCCGGCGCCAACTTCGCCACCGCCGACACCGGCACGGTGGTGGTCGTGGAGTCGGAGGGCAACGGGCGGATGTGCCTGACCCTGCCCGAGACCCTCATCACCGTCATGGGCATCGAAAAGGTCCTGCCGTCCTTCGCCGACCTGGAGGTCTTCCTGCAACTGCTGCCGCGCTCCTCGACCGGCGAGCGGATGAACCCGTACACCTCGCTGTGGACAGGTGTCACCGAGGGGGACGGACCGCAGGACTTCCACCTGGTCCTGCTCGACAACGGCCGCACCGCGACCCTTGCCGACGAGGTGGGCCGCCAGGCGCTGTCCTGCATCCGCTGCTCGGCGTGCCTGAACGTCTGCCCGGTCTACGAGCGCACCGGCGGCCACGCCTACGGCTCCGTCTACCCCGGCCCGATCGGCGCCGTGCTGACCCCGCAGCTCGTCGGCGTCGAGAACGCGGCCTCGCTGCCCTTCGCCTCGACCCTGTGCGGCGCCTGCTACGACGCCTGCCCCGTGATGATCAACATCCCGGAGGTGCTGGTCCATCTGCGCGCCGAGGCCGTGGAGGCCAAGCGCCGGGACCGACTGCTGCCCACCACCGAGGCGCTCGCCATGAAGGCCGCGGGGGCGGTCCTGTCCTCCCCTCGACGGCTGGCCGCAGCCCAGAAGCTCGCCGCCCTCGGGGCCCGGTTGGTGGCTCGTAACGGCCGGATCGGCGCCCTGCCGGGCCCGTTCGCCCGCTGGTCCGGCACCCGGGACACGCCCGCGCCGCCCCGGGAATCGCTGCGTGCCTGGTGGCGCCGTACGAAAACGACTGTGCGGGACCAAGGCCGTACGACGGCGGAAGGGAAGGGACGACGATGAGCGGCCGCGAGAGCGTCCTGAGCGCGCTGAGGGGAGCGCTGGCCGGCGTGCCCGGCTCCGAGAGCCCCGAGGACGTACCGCTCCCACAGGGGCATCGTGCCGATCACGCGGGGCCGGACGTCGTCGGGCTGTTCACCGAGCGCGCCGCCGAGTACCGCGCCACGGTGGTCCGTGTGCCGATGGCCGATGCCGCGGCCGCCGTCGGGCGCGCGCTGGCACGTGCCGGAGCGCGGTCCGTCGTCGTGCCGCCGGGACTCCCCGAGGACCTGGTCCCCGAGGGGCCATGGTCAAGGCTGGAGGACGTTTCTCCGTTGACGGTCCGTCAGCTCGACGCGGCGGACGCCGTGGTCACCACTGTCGCCACCGCCATCGCCGTTACGGGGACCGTGACCCTCGACCACGGACCCGGCCAGGGGCGCAGGGCCCTGACCCTGTTGCCGGACCAGCACATCTGCGTGGTCCGGGCGGACCAGATCGCCCCCGATGTGCCCGACGCGCTGAGCCGGCTCGACCCGTACAGGCCACTGACGCTGGTGTCCGGTCCCTCGGCCACCAGTGACATCGAACTGGACCGGGTGGAGGGCGTCCACGGGCCGCGCACCCTCGACATCGTCGTGATCGCGGACGCGTAACAGCACGGTGGGGGACAGCCCGAAGCCCGGCAGGCGGCAGGGGATGCCACCCGCCGGGCACGGCTCGTTGTCAGGCGGTGCGCCGCTGGAACCGCTGGTTGGTGCCGGTGCCGCAGGGTCACTGGATGAGGCGGGCACCGTTGACGCCACGATCTGGTGCCATCAGCGGGCGTCGCGCCTGCCCGCCTCCCGGCCGGCTGATTCTCAGGGCCACGAAGCGCGAGTACATGCGCTTGAACCCGGTGAGTCCGCTGCCGGGGCGGTCCCGCGGCGCCTTGCGCGCCCGCGCCGGCCGACGCACCACGGCTTCCTCATCCTCATCACGGCTTGGCCGTGCCCGTAACACCACCCCGACACACCGGCCCCGAGCCACGAACCACCCCGCCACCAGCACATATACCCAGAGAAGGCGGAATCCAGCACCAGCTGGTGCTCGGCGTCGACGCGGGAGACGTGGTACTGGCGGATCCGCCAGCCGGCGTCGTCGAGGCGGAGGACCAGCGACCTATGCACATGGGCCTCCCAGCCTTGCGCGTCGCTGGTGCGCCCGGACGATCAGCCGCCTGCCGTTCGTGAGGCGGCCATGCCCCGTCGTGCGGTGCCGGTCGGCCGGACCGGCAGGCGTCCGCGCGCCCGCTGGTAAATTGGGGGCACGCTTCGACACCGCCGGGGCCCATACCAACGGGTATGGGCTCCGGTGCGTTCTGGGCGCCAGACCGAGGAAGGTTCCCCCATGAACGCGAAGCCGTCGGCCCTTGGACTCTCCCATGCCGGCAAGCCCCGGCGTGCCACAGCGCCGCAGGGGGAACTCTCGACGCCCCGGACGGTGGTCCCGGGCCTGCCACCGGTCGAGTCCTTCGGCCCACTCGGGCTGCCGCCGGAGCTGATGAAGACGATGATCGGCCTCGGGGTGAAGGAACCTTTCCCGATCCAGGCGGCGACCCTGCCCAACGCTCTGGCCGGCCGCGATGTCCTGGGCCGCGCGCGGACCGGTTCCGGCAAGACGCTCGCTTTCGGGCTTGCGCTGCTCGTCCGGACGGCAGGCCTGCGAGCGGAGTCGAAGCGGCCGCTCGCACTGATCCTGGTGCCGACTCGGGAACTCGCGCAGCAGGTGAGCGACGCGCTGGCGCCCTACGCGCAGGCGCTGAATGTGCGACTTGCGACGGTGGTCGGCGGGTTGTCGATCAACCGGCAGTCGGCGCTGCTGCGGACCGGCGCCGACGTGGTCATCGCAACGCCAGGGCGGCTGGCCGACCTGGTGTCGCGTCGGGACTGTCACCTGAATCAGGTGCGGATCACGGTGCTGGACGAGGCGGACCAAATGTGCGACCTGGGGTTCCTGCCGCAGGTTTCGGAGATCCTGGACCAGGTCCGCCCCGACGGGCAGCGGCTGCTGTTTTCGGCCACGCTGGACCGCAACATCGATCAGCTGGTACGGAGCTACCTGCACGACCCGGTGCTCGCCTCGGTCGACAGGGCGGCGGGCTCGGTCACCACGATGGAGCACCACGTACTCAACATCCACGCCGCCGACAAGTATGCGACCGCTACCGAAATCGCCGCGCGCGACGGCCGGGTACTGATGTTCCTGGACACCAAGGCCGGCGTCGACCAGTTCACCCGTCACTTGCAGGCCAGCGGCGTACGGGCCGCTGCCTTGCACAGCGGGAAGTCGCAGCCGCAGCGCACGCACACGCTCGCCAAGTTCAAGGACGGTGAGATCACCGTGCTGGTCGCCACCAATGTCGCGGCGCGGGGGATTCACATCGATGCGCTCGACCTTGTCGTCAACGTCGACCCGCCGGCCGATGCCAAGGACTACCTGCACCGTAGTGGGCGCACGGCACGCGCCGGGGAGTCCGGGAATGTGGTCACCCTGGTCACCCCCAGTCAGCGGCGCGATGTGAACCGGATGATGTCCGACGCCGAGATTCGGCCGACTGTCACACAGGTGCGCTCCGGCGAGGAGAAGCTGACCACCATCACTGGGGCGAAGCGCCCGCCGATCGGGGGGAAGACCAGCAGCGGCAATGCCCCCTTCCGCGGCCTCGGCACCCGTCCGGGCCGCCCCGCCAAGGAGTCCCGCAAAGCCGCCGAGGCCCGCAAGACCGCAGAAGCCCGCGCAGCGGCCCGGGTACGCAAGGGCCGCTGACGCCGGACGAACCTGCCGGGGCAGGGAGGTGGCGGGTGACCTGGTCGTCGAGCTGGTTTGTTCGGCGAGCCGCGTTCTGGTCAATCCCAAAGTCGTTTCTCGCGTGGACGGTTCACCTGTGTTGATGCATGAGAGAGCCCTGGTGCCCGGGGAGCGGGGATGTGGCTGTGAGGTTGAAGTGATCGTTCCGTTGGCCTGATCAACACGCCTTACTACGCGCCGTGTTCGAATTCGGAGGCGAACACCACGGGCTGTGTATAGCTTGTGACGGCCCGCATGGGGAGTGCGGGCCTTGTGGGCTTGTTGTGGCCTGCTGTTGCTGCTCTGGGGAGGGCGCAGTGCGCATGCACGGCGAACGGTTCGGGGTACGTCTGTCCACCCATTGGCGGTCGCTGACGGTTGGCGCGCTGGTGCTGGCTCTAACTGCGGGAACGGTGTCCGCGCAAGCCGCACCGCCCGCTCCGACTCCTTCACCATCGCTGTCGCCCAGCGGTTCCCCTTCGCTCCCGCCATCGGCCGGCACGTCAGTGAGCACAGCCCCGTCGCCGCTTTCACCGCCGGCGCCGAAGGCCGGCCCGACTCGCCCGCAGGGCAAGCACGCGGCTGCAGCGCCGGCAACCAGCAATGCGGTGTACGCGTACGACGCGGCCGGCCGCCTCGTCGGGGTGACGGACCCCGGCGGTGAGACGGCCCGGTACCGGTACGACGAGGCGGGTAACCGTCTCGGCATCGACCGGTTCCCCTCCACCGAGCTGGCGGTCCTTTCCCTCGTCCCGGTGCGCGCCCAGATCGGTGCCACTGTCACTCTCTCCGGTACGGGCTTTGCCGCAACTCCGGCGGCGAACGCGGTCTCCTTCGGGGGCAAGACGGCCGAAGTCGTCTCGGCGACCGCGACGCGGCTGACGGTGAAGGTCCCCGCAGCCGCCGCCAACGGCAAAGTTTCGGTGACGGTAGGCGGGAAGACCGTCCAGTCACCCGAGGCGTTCACGCTCGCCTCACCCGGCCCTACGATCGCGAGTATCGTGCCGCTCTCCGGCATCCCGGGCGCGGAAGTCGTGCTCACGGGTGCCGCGTTCGCGCCCGTGGGCACGGACAACGTGGTGCGCTTCGGCGGAGGCATCGTCGCCGAGGTGAAGACCCGCACCGATACGGCGTTGACGGTCCTGGTGCCGCCGGGCGCCGGCACGGGTCCGATCACCGTGGAGACCCCGGATGGCACTGCCGCCTCGAGTGACAGTTTCCGTGTCGCGTCAGGCGGCGGTGGGAAGGTGGAGTCGTCGGAGATCACCTCGGTCACAGACACGACACCGCCGACGGTCTCGGTGACCACCCCGGGCAATCTGGCGCAGGTGCTCTTCGACGCCGATGCCGGCGATGACCTCGGATTCGGTTTCACCGCCGCGACGTTCAACAGCTCGGTCGGCCTGAAACTGATCGACCCGCAGGGCAACAGCGTGCGTGAGACGTCCTTCAGCGGCGCGACCGCGGACTGGGAAGCGGCGGACCTGCCGGTCTCCGGCACTTACACCCTGCTGTTGTCCCCGGGCAACAGCAACCTCGGCGCCGTCACGGTCACGGTGTCCAAGACGGTCGGCAGTGCACTGACCTTCGACGGGCCGACCGCAACCGCGGCTCTGGCCCGGGTGGGGCAGGACGGCCGGTGGACCTTCGACGCCCAGGCCGGTCAGAGTCTGAGCATCGGTGCCAATGCCGCCCAGATGGCCGGCTATGTCCGCGGCACGCTCTATCTGCCGGACGGCACGGCGTCGAAGTTCCTGACGGTCCCCAACGGTGAGGGCCGTTCGCTCGACGTGGATGCGCTGCCGCAGACCGGCACCTACACGCTGGCGATGGACCCGGACGAGGGCGCCACCGGCACCCTGGCGGTGACGGTTTCTCGCTACGCCGATGCCGGGGTCCTGGACCCGGCTGCGGCGGCGAAGGCGGTAACTTTGGCGCGGCCGGGGCAGGACGGTGTCGCCACCTTCGCGGGCACGGCGGGGCAGTTCGTGAACCTCGGTGTGTCGGGGACGACCATGCCCTCCTACGCCACGGTGGAGATCCGCCGCCCCGATGGCAGCGTGCTGGATTCGTTCACGTCGACCCCGGACCGGGACGCGGGCTGGGACAGCCCGGCCCTGCCCGTCACCGGCACCTACACCGTCAGGGTCGTGCCGAAGTACATCGAGACCGGCAAGGTCGACCTCACTCTGTCCAAGCCCGTCCAGTTCGGAGCGCTCACGGTCGGGGGAGCGGCGCTCAAGGCCACCATCACGCGAGCCGGTCAGGACGCACAGGGCACCTTCACCGCCAGCGTCGGCAACAACTTCACCCTGAATCTGACGGGCAACACGTTCACGAAGTACATCGCTGTCTCGGTGATCGCACCGTCCGGGACGAAGGTCGTCAACGAGTACTTCGTCTATGCGCAGCAGCCGGGCACCATCACCTTCAAGAACGTTCCGGAGGCCGGCACGTACCGCGTCGTGGTCGCCCCGAGCAGCCTGGCGACCGGAGCGGTCAGCCTGCAGCTCAAGACCGCCCCGGCCGCAGCCCGCGCCACCACGATCCCGGCCAAGCCGCGCTATGCGGAGCGGACGGTGTGCTTCGTTGCCTCGCTGGGCATGCGGATCCCGGATTGGGTGAAGGTCCGCGCCGACCGGTGCGACGCCCTGGACCGGGAGGCCAAGGCCAAGGCGGAGAAAGCCGCGCAGGCGGCCGGTGTTGTCCCGTCGGGCCCGGATGCCTGGCAGCCGGGGAAGACGAACCTCGCGGGCCAGGACTGGCTCACCGCCCGCGGCGCGGCGCCCAAGACTCCGCCCACACTGCGCGCTCCGCCCAAGGCGACGGCGCTGACCGGACGAGTGGTCAAACTTGATGGCAAACCCCTGTCCAAGGTCACCGTCACAGTCGGCGCGAAGATGACTCGCACTGATGCGCAGGGCCGGTTCCTGCTCACCGGGATCAGCCCGCAGGCCAGCACGCTGGTCGTGGACGGTTCGAGCGCGAACACCAAGCGCCGCCAGTACGGGCGTTTCGACATCCACATCAATCCGAAGGCCGGTCGAGCGTCGACCTGGGTTTCCCGGTGTGGATGAGCCCGCTGGACACCAAGCACACCGTCCGCTTCGATGCCCCGGCCACCACGGACATCGTGCTGAAGACCCCGAAGATCCCCGGCCTCGAGGTACGGATCCCCAAGGGCTCGGTGGTCCGGGACGAGAAGGGCCGACCGGTCACGGAGCTGGGGATCACGGCGATCCCGATCGACCGGCCGCCGTTCCCGCTGCCCAAGAACAGCGTGATCCCCGTCTACTTCACCGTGCAGCCCGGCGGCACCTATGTGTTCCCCAAGGGCGCTGAAGGTCACCAACCGCTCCGGACAGGTCGCCACCGCCGACTACGACCTCCTCGGCCGCTCCAAGACCACCAAGTACGGCGTCGACGAGATCACCGGCCAGGCCGAATCGACGGTCACCTACGCCTATGACACGGTCGACCTGCCCAAGACCATCACCGACACCACCAGCGGCAATCAGTCCTTCGTCTACGACGCCTACGACCGGCTCAAGACGATCACCGGCCCGACCGGCACCGTCGGCTACGACTACGACGGAGCAGACCGCCGCAAGGAGATGACCGCCGCCGGCGCCACCACGACCTACGGCTACGACAGGTCCAACATCCTCACCAGCGTTACCACTGGCACCCAGCAAGTTGCCTTCGGCCTCGACGCGGTGGGCCGGGAGAAGACCGCGACCCTGCCCGGCGGCATCACCCGCACCACCGGCTACGACAAGACCGGCATCATCAAGGACATCGCCTACGTCCGCGGCACGTCCACGATCGGCGACCTCACCTACACCCGCGACACCCGCGGCCTGCAGACCGGCCTCACCGGCACCCTGGCCAGCATCGCCATCCCCGCCGCCGAAACCGGCGCCACCTTCGGCAAGGACAACCGCCTCACCACCTTCAACGGCCGCACCTTCACCTACGACAATGAAGGCCAACTCACCAACGACGGCCAGAACACCTACACCTGGAACACCCGCGGCCAGCTCACCGGCCTGACCAAGACCGGCGGACCCTCGAGCTCGTTCGACTATGACCCGCTCGGCACCCGCACCAGCAAGACGCTGGCCGGCACCACGCACAAGTACCTCACTGACGGCTCCAACCCGCTCGTCGAACAGACCGGTTCGGGGCCCCCGCGGCGACCGTGGCCACCTCCGGCCTGGACGAGTTCCTCACCCGCACTGAGAACGGCCAGACCCAGATCTACCTCACCGACGCCCTCGGCACTGTCGTGGGCCTCGCCAATCAAGACGGCACCATTGCCACCCGCTACACCTACGACCCCTACGGCCAACCCACCACCAGCGGCACCCCCTCCACCAACCCGTACACCTTCACCGGCCGCGAGAACGACGGAACCGGCCTGCTCTACTACCGCAACCGCTACTACGACCCCGAAACCGGCCGCTTCATCTCCCAAGACCCCATCGGCCACACCGGCGGCCCCAACCTCTACCAGTACGCCCTCAGCTCACCCACCACCTACACCGACCCCACCGGCAACAACCCCCTCCTCGCCGGCTGCGCCGCCGGAGCCCTCTTCGACGGCGCCCTCGACTGGGGCATCCAGCGCCTCTCCGGCCGCAAAGTCAACTGGGGCCAAGTCGGCCAAGCCGCCGCCATGGGCTGCGCCTTCGGCATGCTCGGTGCCTGGGGCGGACTCAAATGGGCCAACCGAGGCTGCGGCGGGAACAGCTTCACCGCCGACACCCTCGTCCTCATGGCCGACGGCACCCGCAAACCCATCAAGAACGTCAGGGTCGGTGACAAGGTCCTCGCCACCGATCCCGAAACAGGGGAGTCCGGCTTCCGCAAGGTCACTGCCCTCATAACGGGAACCGGCGGAAAACAACTCGTCGACATCACCATCGACACCGATGGTCGCGCGGGTTCTAGAACCAGCACACTCACGACCACAAACGGCCACCCGTTCTGGGTTCCCGAGCTACGCCGGTGGCTTAGAGCCGATGAGCTGAAGGCTGGTCACTGGCTCCAGACCAGCAGCGGCACCTGGACCCAGATCAGCACAGTGCGCGCCCGTACTGAGACCACGACTGTGTACAACGTCACGGTCGATGACCTGCACACGTACTATGTGCTCGCAGGCGCCACACCAGTTCTCGTCCATAACTGCGGCAATGGAGTGGTCTGAAGTTTCCCCGTGATCTTGGACACGTCGTCGTTACGCCGCGAGGGCCTGATCCTGCTGGTAGCGCAGGCGGGTCTCGTGGGGTGTGAGGTAGCCCCAGTGGACGTGCTTGCGCAGACGGCGTCTGTTGTAGAAGGTCTCGATGAAGTCGAAGATGCCGGCGCGGGCGGTCGCGCGGTCAGGCCAGAAGCGGGTGCCGATCTCCTCTTTGAGTACAGCCCAGAAACTCTCCGCCGCGGCGATATCGAAGCAGCTCCCGGTCCGGCCCATGCTTTGCCGGTGCCCCAACACGGCGATTCTGTCGCGAAGTTGGCGGGAGGTGTACTCCGATCCGCGGTCGCTGTGGATCACGCAGCCGGGCTCCAGGCGGCCCAGCGCGGCGGCCATGTCGAGCGCGTCGACGACGAGTTCGGCACGGTGGTGGTCGGCCATCGAGTAGCCGATGACCTCGCGCGTGGCCAGGTCCAGCCACGAGGCAAGGTAGAGCCAGCCCTCGGCGGTGGGGATGTAGGTGATATCCCCGACGATCTTCGTGCCGGGGCGGGTGGCGGTGAAGTCCCGGCCGATCAAGTCCGGCGACGGGGCGGCTTTGGTGTCGGCCTTGGTCAGGCTGCGGCGGCCGGTGCGCCGGCTGTTCCCGACGATGCCGTGCTCCCGCATGACCCGTGCCACCCGCTTGCGGTTGACCAGCCGGTCCTGCCGGCGCAGTTCGGCGGTGACGCGCGGGACGCCGTAGTTCCGCCGGGAGGCGAGGTGGATCACTGTGATCTCGTGCGCCAGCGCCTCATCGGCCCGCCGCCGCGCTTCGCGGGCTTCCCGTCCGGCCACCCACGCGTAGTACGTGGACCGCGCGGTCTTCATCACCTTGCACAGCAGCGCGACCGGGTAGTTCGCCTTCTCCGCGTGGATGAACCGGCATATCGCGCTCACCGGTCGCTCTCCTTCGCAAAGAAGGCCGTCGCTTTTTTCAAGATCTCGATCGTCTTCGCCTGCTCAGCGGTCAGCTTCCGCAGCCGCTTCAGCTCCTCGTCCCGGTCGTCGGCACTCTGCCCGGCCCGCCCGGCCACGGGACCGGATCCGGTGTCCTGAGCGGCGCGAGCCTTCTTCACCCAGCCCCGCAGGGACTCCGAGCTGACCCCGAGCTCCCGGGCAACCTCGGTCACCGTCCGGCCCGACGACCGCACGAGCTCGATCGCGTCCCGCTTGTACTCGTCCGAGTACCGCTTCGTGTACTTGCTTCCCACCTGGCACTGCTTCCTCTGGGCGCTCACGTCCCAGTTTCCAGGTGTCCAAGATCAAGGGGAAGCTTCAGACCCCCATGGCAGGCTGACCCCGCTTGACTCGCATGTGCGCCTTGCTGCCCCGGATCGGCCAGATCCGCCGCCGATGGTGCGCCGTGGTTACAGTTACGATCGCGGCAACGGGGACACTGGGCTGATCTTCTCCTGCTTCCAGCGAGACCTGGCCAAGGGGTTCGAAGCAGTCCAGAAACGGCTGGAAGGTGAGGCCATGGCCAAGTACCTGCTCACCATCGGCGGCGGGTACGTCTTCGTACCGCCGCCCGGAGACGTGTGGATTGACGAAGCGTTCAGATCGTAACGATCTAGGGCGATGCCGGGCGACCAAGCTTCAATGGCAGCTCACGACCGACGCCGCGCAGCTGGAGGTCTTGAAGGTGTTCACGGACGGGCCGTGCAAGACCGTGGTCATCCAGTACACGCCTGCCGCCTGGGGATCCGAGCCACGGCCGGCACCCTCAACCACCGCCTGGAGAAGGACGACTCGTCGTCGGGGGCGTCGGTATCGCACCGAACTGGTGTTGCCACGGCGCACGATGTCACGCACCTCAATCACCGCGGGCAGTCACCATCCCCGTCCGGGAAGCGCTGGCACCCCGCACAAACCGGCCCTAGCAGAAACGGGCAGATTCACCGCCACGCTGCTGGACTGAAAGGCCGAACTGACCGAGCCGACGACTGCCAGCTGCCTGGCGTCAATTCTCAATGGGGCCACCCAGCGCACCGTGCAGTTCGAGCCGCCCTTGCGCGATCACGGCCGTATCGTTAGTGGTCGAATCGGCCTCGGACACAGATTTGCCCCACGCTTGCCTGTTCTTGGGCGGGGGAATCTGCACCCGCTTCCGGCTTCTGGCCGGGGCGGGTGTTCGTCGTTTCGGTGCTCCCGCCTGGCTTCTCCCTTCGCCGACGTTCCGGTGGGACTCCGGTCAGCTGACGGTGATCCTTTCCTTCTGGGGGGTACCGCGGTCAGGGTCCTGGTCGCGGGGTTGTAGGTGAGGAAGATCTGCTGGCTGTGGAGATGGGCGATCGCCTGGGCTGGTGTGGGCTGCATCGAGTCACTGCTTACGGAAGCCGGCAGGCGTGACGCGGTGCCGGAAGCCGGCGCCGCCCTTCCGCACAACAGCAGGGGTCGGCATGCAGGTCCTGGCGTCACGGCGAATCGCAACGTACAGATCGACCTCGGGGTTCGGCAGTACCCGGGCCCCTTCGTCGTTGCGCCCCGCCATGGTCCCGAAGCGAGCACCTGGGCGTTCTCGAAGCTCAGCGGCCCCGCTCTCACCGGGCGCCAGCCGATCTCACCGATGAGCCACGGACGTTCTCGGAACTCGCTCGCAGAGTCAAACGGCACGCACGCCTTCGGCAGGACCGGGTGGAGTGGACAGGTGCGGACGGCACTGGACAGTCCCCGCCCTTGTCGGGCCTGGAAAGTGGACACCGCCTGACATGAGTCTGTGTGCCATGAACGTTGCACGCACGCAGACGGAAGGCAGCGCGCCGATCCCCTCGGCCGGGAGCGGCCCTGCCGCCCGCCCAGGCCGCCGAAGCGCCGAAGCCCCGCGCCTGGCCGAATCCGGCGCCGTCGCCGGCACAGCCTCCTGACCTGACACACACCATCCCCGGAATACCGGCCGAGGGCAGTTGGCAGCCGGCCACCCCCGACCGCACCCGCAACCGCACCCGCACCCGAAGGAGCATCACCATGACATCCCGCCTGCCCCGTGCCATGGCCGTGCTGGCCGCCGCCGCGGCCCTCTGCGCCACGACCGCCACCACCGCCTACGCCGCGCAGGACGCCGAACGGCACCCGCCGAGGATCGTCACCGACTGGGCCCGCGCCTGGAACGGCACCGACCCCCAGGCGCTCGGCGCCCTGTTCACCACCGACGGCACCTACACCGACGAGGCCGTCGGCATCAGCTTCCACGGCCGCCAGGAGATCGCCGGGTGGAAGGCCCGCGCCGACAGCGTCATCGACAACGTCCACGTCACCGTGCGCGCCGCCCACCGCCACGGCGACCGCATCACCGTCGAGGCCGTCTACTCCGGCCACATCAAGGGCGCACCCAAACCCTTCGCCGTTCCGATGACCACCCTCCTCGACCTCGACAAGAACCGCTGCCGGATCACCTCCGACCAGGACCACTACAGCCTCACCACCGTCCTCGCCCAGTCCGGCCTGCCCGCCAACTGGACCCCGCCCGCCTCCTGACCGGCAGGCAGAGCGCACACCGCCAACCGCACGCGCCCGTCACCCGCCGCGCAACGCCCGCCCGGCATCACCCCCGGCACACTCCCGCCGCGCTCCCAGCCGACGATAGGAGGAAGGCCCGCCGCCGGTCGGCCACGAAGAGCCCCCGTGGCCGGCCGGCCACGGACCAGTTCTGCGACGTAGCTCTGGCGACCCGCACCTTCCCTGTGGTGAAACCTGTTGAGCGTGTGACATCTCTCCGGGAGGCGGTGAGCCCTTCGTGTCTCCATCATTCGTGACAACACGTCCAACCCGCTCGCATGCTTCGGCTACGGTCACGCGCATGCGTATCCCCCTGTCCGAGGCGATCGAGCGATACAAGCGGGAGCCGGGCGCGTACGGCAACGCGTACGACTGGTACCGGCGGTCAGCCCGGAGGTGCAATAACGTCTCCATCCATGGCCACACCATCCCGGCGATGAAGGTCGGGAGCCAGTGGATGGTGGAGGAGAGCGACCTGGATGCCGCTCTGGCCGCCATGGGTGAGGCGCAGGCTCGTCGCGCTCGGCGGACCGCCGACTACGATCGGCGCATCCTGCATCCGGGCACCGTGAGCATCGACGGCGGCGGGTATCGGGTCAGGGGCGCGTTCCACTTTCGGTGGAACGACATGGCTCGTGCCATGCAGCGAAGTGACGGGTGCTGGATCTGTAGCAGCTGCTGGACGGTGGCCACCGAGGAACACGACGGCGAGGAGTGCCATCGGTGCCGCGATTGGGGTTCTTGCGGGACCAAGTGCACTTTGAGCCGGATCTGCTGTCGTACCTGCGGAGTATCGCTGGCCGCGTAGCCATTTGAGGGTCGAGTAGCGTCACCCTTGGCCCTGGGCTGAGGCAATCGTGATTCGTACCGTAAACGCCTAGCAGGTGCCGTTCTGGCGGGCTGCTGGTGGAGCAGGAGTCGGCGAGTCGGCTCTTGAGTCGCTGGAGCTGAATGGCAGGTGGGAGGGAGTAGATGCCGTCCCGGTTCTTCCACCGGTCGAAGAAGTCGCTGACGGTCAGGCCAGTGGCGGGGACGGGCCGGTCGTACTTCAGACGGTGCTCGGTGTTCGTCGTGATCTCGAAGATTCCCTGTCGGAGTTGACCCGGACGAGGTCAGGCTTTTGTGTCGCGGAAAAGATCACGTTGCGCAGATCACCATCGACGCCCCGGAATCCGGCACGGGACGTTTCTCGTTCGAGGTTGGCCAGGGCTCGCAGGATGGGACCGCAGATGTCCGAGATGCTGCCCACCGCGTCCCAGTCCTCCCAATAGCCGCCGCGCTGCGTGTGGAAGGGTATGCGCTGGGCGATGCCGAGCCGAGCCAGGACAGCGTCCGTGCAGCGGATCACGTCGGCCACTTCCTGCGTACTCAGACTGCTGTCGTGCTCACTGAGGTCTTCTCAACGAAATGATCTCGTGAGGTGACTCGGCCCAGGGGATCCTGCGAGCCGTGATGAGCCTGCGGCGTCCGGCGGTCGTACTGTCGAACCCGTTACCGAGGAGGACTGCTGATGCGCAGCGTGACCTATTCGATGAGCGTCTCACTTGACGGCTACATCGTCGGGCCGGACGGCGACTTCGACTGGACGGCGCCCGACGAGGGGGTCTTTCGCTTCTGGATCGACGAGATTCGAGAGGTCGGCGTCCACCTGTTGGGACGACGGCTGTACGAGACGATGCTGTACTGGGAGACCGCCGACCAGGATCCATCGCTTGACGACTCCATGCTCGAGTGGGCCACGCTCTGGAAGCCGCTCCCGAAGGTGGTGTTCTCGACCACGCTGTCGGCGGTGCAGGGCAATGCCGGCCTGGCCTCCGGCGGCCTGGCGGAGGAGATCGAGCGGTTGCGAGCCGAGCCGGGGGAAGGCGACATCGCGATCGGCGGCGCGACTCTCGCCGCCGAGGCGGCCGCGTTGGGTCTGATCGACGAGTACCGGGCCATGGTCTACCCGGTGCTGGTTGGCGGTGGCATTCCGTTCTTTCCCCAGCGCGAGCGCCGGGTGGATCTCGAACTCGTCGAGACCCGCACCTTCAGCTCGAGAGTCGTCTACCTCCGCTACCGCGTGGCGCGTTAGCCGGCTCGTCCGCCCGCCCTACGAAGAACGGGCCAGCCAGTGACGTCTTCTCAGTGAAGATCACTTCCACCCCTGCACGCGATGATCTCGCCTGCGCCGACCCCCACCCCCGCACCAGGCAGGCGTCGGATCCGCCTTTCGCCATATGTACGCCTCAACTCAGCATGTTCGCAAAGTAGTTGACAGGTGATCCAGGGCGACGCTTTGATCTAGCACTCGTAACGACCCGACACCTACAGGGGGAACGCTTGATGAAGCGCAGCACGGTAGCAAAGGCCGGTATGGCTCTCGCGGCGAGCGTCATCATCGTCGGGGGCATGGCGGGCTCGGCCTCCGCAAGCGGAAGTAATGTGACCATCTCCCGGACCTGGGGCACGGCGACCTTCAAGACCTACGGCGACGAGCTGTGGGTGAAGGACCTGTCCGCGGACGGCTACTCCGTGCAGGCCAAGATCCAGCGCTGGCAGAAGGTCAACATCGACGCGTGGAGCTGGGTGGATCACCGGACCGGCTGCTACGACACGACCACCAAGAACGACACGACCGACGGCTACTCGTTCTGCGACTACGACCTGAACGAGAACGACCCGGTCCGGGTCTGCATCGTCCGCTCGAAGGACGGCGTCCGCTACGGCGACTGGGTCTGCAGCGCCGAGACGCAGGCCTGATTCCTGCCGCCCTCCGCGCCCCCGCCCGCCCTTGCCGCGTGCGGCCGCGGGCGCGCTGGGCGCGCAGGACACATTGGAGCTTTCTGCCGGGCGTCGGGGCGCAGGTGGGGGTTCAGAAATAGCTGCGGTCCGGCTGAGCGGAGGACGACTCCGCAGGCTTCGTATGTGGCTCGATGAGGCCTAGCGCAACTCGGAGAATGTCCTGTGGTTCGGCGAGTCGCCTTCCGACGTCTCTCCGGACACACACGCCTTCGGAGTGGAGTTCATCAACGGCTTGCTCGACAAGCACCTTGATGCGCCCGCGGAGCCTATGGGCGAGTGACAGCCGTGAAGGTGTCGGCTCTCTCGGCAGTGCTTGGCCGAGGGGATGGGTCAGAGGGTGCCGAGTGCTTTTCGCAGGACGTGGATGGCTTGTTCGATGGCTGCCGTTGTGGCCTTGGTGGAGCGGACCGGGTTGAGCATCATGAAGTCGTGGATGATGCCGTTGTAGCGAACACTCGTGGTCGGGACGCCGGCCTGGGTGAGCTTGGCAGCGTAGGCCTCGCCCTCGTCGCGGAGGACGTCGTTCTCGTCAACGATCACGAGGGCCGGGGGAAGGTCGCGAAGGTCGTCCAGCGTGGCGCGCAGTGGCGAGGCCGTAATCTCGTTGCGCTGCTCGTGGTCGGGGATGTAGGAGTCCCAGAACCACGCCATGGCTCTGGCTGTGAGGAACGGGCCGTCGGCGAACTCCTGGTAGCTTGCGGTGTCTTGGGCGGCGTCCGTGACCGGGTAGTACATCGACTGGTGCACGAAGCTCACGTCACCCCGCCGCTTGGCCATGATCGCCACGGCGGCCGTCATGTTCCCTCCGACCGAGTCGCCGGCCACCGACATGCGGCTGGCGTCGAGGCCTTCGCTCGCCCCGTTCTTGGTGATCCACTGCGCGGTCGCGTACGCCTGCTCGAGCGCCACGGGGTAGTGGGCCTCGGGCGAGCGGTCGTACTCGACGAAGGCGATCGCGGCCTTGGCGCCGTCGCATAGTTCGCGGATGAGCCGGTCGTGGGTGCCCGAGTTGCCGAGGACCCACCCGCCTCCGTGGATGTACAGGATGACGGGCTGGAGGCCTGCGGCTCCCAGCGGCTTGATGAGGCGGACTCGGATGTCGCCCACCTCGGCCGGCACCGTAAACCACTTGTCTTCGCCGACCTCGACCTTGGCAACCGGCGCGGCCTGAACGTCGTCGAGCACCTTGCGGGCGCCCTCCGGACCGAGTTCGTACAGGAAGGGCGGGCTGGCAGTCGCGTCCGCGAACTCCTGCGCCTCCGGCTCGAGGATGTACTTAGCCACGAGTCGACTCTTTTCTGTGAGTTAGTCGGAGATCTGTCGGTATCTCACCAGAGAAAACCCTGCCGAGCCGGGAAGTGCAGAGGCCGTGTCACCCGCTTCGTGCTGACTGCAGTTGCCGCCCCCTGTGAGGGGACGTGACATCGTCACTCAAGTTCAACCAGCGGTTTCCCTCGCCAGGAACTGGGCTCCAGCAGCACGGGGAAGAAGCTCCCCGACCGCAGTTCGGGGATGGCCACCTCCAGGTCGCCGGCCGGGGTGGTCAGCGTCTTGTCCCGGTGCCCGTTGCGGAACCCGGCACGTGTCTCGGTGTGCTCGTTCCACCCCGCGCCGATCTTCGCGGTGGCCTCGGCCTCGGTCAGCTCCTGGAGCGTCCGCTACACCACGCAGCGGGACACCGTCAGGGGGAGGGGAGGGGAGGGGACGGGAACGGCGCGAGCGAGATGCGACGACTCCAACGCATCACCCGATAAGAGGAGGTTGTTCTGATCTGTTGTGGGCACTTGATCGATACCGGACGAATCGACCAGGAAGGAGCCCTCACAGGCGGCCCCACCGGTCGCCGCGGACCATCGGTCGCCGAGAGAACCGAGGAGGCCCATGACGTACTGACAACGGTGAATCTCGGGGAAGCGGGAACGGGGAGAGAGACATCTCTTCCCGCTCCGTCCCTGTCCGGACACCGACCGAACCTGACGCTTGTGACAGACCTCGCCCGCACCTGACGGACATCGACCGAACTCGATGGGCGAGGCGCGGCACCTTCCTGGCAGCCCCCGGCGCCCGCTGCCCCCCGCCTCCCCTTTCAGCGTCGCTCCCTCGCGCGCATGCCGTCCGGGGCTCGCGGGACCGCTCCCCGGAAAGCTACTCGTGCGTTCCTCACGGGCCTTTCGTTACAACTGTGACTGTCGCCCCCCTTCGCCCCGTGACAGCCTCAGGCCGTCAACCGGGCCGAAGGAGCGAGATGAACAAGGGCTACGCGGTCTTCTGCGACGCCGACCGGCGGTTCTACGACGCCCCGCACCGGCTCACCGCGGACGGCGGCGGTCTCGGGCGGCCGTATGAGGCGGCACGGCGCGACGCGCCGGCGGGCTGGCAGCGGCACCGGTCGGGCGACTGGCTCGCCTATCGGCCCCTCGACGCCGAACTCCCGTCGCAGGGCTGGAAGATCCATGTCTCCGCCTGCCTCGACAACGCCGAGAAGGTGCTCGCCCAGGTCTGGGACTACTGCGTCCCCAGGGACATCCCCTTCAAGTTCATGCCGAGCCGTTATCTGCTGCACACGCGCAACGCCAAGTACGCCGACCGCGCCGGCAGCGGCAAGTTCATCACGGTCTATCCCGCGGACGACGCGCAGTGCCGCAGCATCGCCGAGGACCTCGACGCGCTTCTCGCCGGGGAGCCGGGCCCGTACATCCTCAGCGACCTGCGCTGGGGGAGCGGGCCCGTGTACGTGCGCTACGGGAGCTTCACCGAGCGGCACTGCCTGGGCGACGAGGGGGAGTTACGGCCCGCGGTCGAGGACGCCGACGGCCGGCTCGTACCGGACCGCAGGGAGCCTGCCTTCCACCTTCCGCCGTGGGTGACCCTGCCCGACTTCCTCCGGCCGCATCTGGCCGCCCGGTCCGCGACCACGACCACCGGCATCCCGTACACCATCGAACGCGCCCTGCACTTCTCCAACGGCGGGGGCGTCTACGTCGGCCGCGACGACCGCACGGGCCGCAAAGTCGTCCTCAAGGAGGCGCGGCCGCACGCGGGGCTCGCCGCCGACGGCGCAGACGCGGTGACCAGGCTCGGGCGCGAGAAGGCCGCGCTGGAACGGCTGGCCGGGCTCGCCTGCACGCCGGAGGTGCTGGACTGGTTCAGCCTGGGCAACCATAGCTTCCTGGTGCTGGACTTCGTCGAAGGGCGTCCGCTCAACAGCTTCTTCGCCCGCAGGCATCCGCTGATCGAACAGGACCCGTCTCCCGAGGCCCTGGCCGCGTACACCGCCTGGGCGCTGCGGATCCACGGCCTGGTGACGGAGGCGGTCGAGGCGGTGCACGCCCGGGGCGTGGCCTTCAACGACCTGCATCTGTTCAACATCATGGTCTCCGAGGACGAATCGTCGGTGGTTCTGCTCGACTTCGAGGCCGCGGCCGGCACCGACGAGGAGCGCCGGCAGGTCATCGCCAACCCCGGCTTCGTGGCGCCGGCCGACCGGCGGGGCAAGGACGTCGACCGGTACGCGCTCGCCTGCCTCCGGATCGCCCTGTTCCTGCCGCTGACCAGCCTGTTGGCGGTGGACCGGGGCAAGGCGGCTCATCTGGCGGACATCGTGGCGGCCAACTTCCCGGTGGACCGGGCGTTCCTCGACGAGGCGGTGGCGGAGATCACCCGTGGGGGTCCGGCCACATCCGCGTCGCCCGGGCGGCGCGCCTCGCATTCGTCCGGCGGGGCGTCCGGCGGGTGGCGTGCCTCGGACTCGTCCCTCGAGCCGTCCGACCTGGGCCGGACCGGCTATCTGCCCGTCGAGCCGGGGGACTGGCCGCACAGCCGCGACTCGATGGCCGCGGCGATCCGCGCGTCCGCCACGCTCGGGCGCGGCGACCGCTGCTTCCCCGGAGACATCGCCCAGTTCGCGGCCCCGGCGGGCGGCGCCTGCTTCGCGTACGGAGCGGCGGGAGTGCTCCACGCCCTCGCCGAGACCGGCTGCGGCCGATGGCCCGAGGCGGAGGAGTGGCTGCTGCGCGCCGTGCGCACGCCGGCCCCGGGCACTCCGCTCGGCTTCTACGACGGCCTCGCCGGCATCGCCTGGACGCTGGACCGGCTCGGGCACACCGCACGGGCCCTCGAACTCATGGACGTCGTCCAGGCCCAGGACTGGTCCGGCCTGGCACCGGATCTGCACGGCGGCCTCGCCGGCATCGGACTCGCCCTCGACGCACTGGGGTCGTCCACGGGCGACGGCTCCCTGCACCGGGCGGCCCTGCGCTGCGGCCGCCTGGTGGCCGAGAAGACCGCCGCCGCCACCGGCAAGGCGGCCCGGCGCGCCGGGCTGCTGTACGGGGGGAGCGGCGCGGCCCTGCTCCAGTTGCGGCTGTACGAACGCACCGGCGACACCCGCCTGCTCGGCCTCGCCGCCGACGCCCTGCGCCGCGACCTCGACCGCTGTGTCCGGGGTGCGGGCGGCGCGCTCCAGGTGGACGAGGGCTGGCGCACGATGCCCTACCTCGGCGCCGGCAGCGTCGGCATCGGCATGGTGCTGGACGACTGGCTCGGGCACGGCGACGACGAGCGGTTCACCCGGGCGCGGAGCGAGATCGTGCAGGCAGCGCAGGCCAAGTTCTACGCCCAGCCCGGTCTGTTCCGGGGCGCCGCCGGGATGGTGCTCCATCTGAGCCGGACGCACGCGAGCGGTCCCGGCACCTCGGCGGCCGACCTCGCCCGGCAGATCGGTGTCCTGGCCTGGCACGCCCTCCCGTACGAGGGGCGTCTCGCCTTCCCCGGCGAGCAGATGATGCGGCTGTCCATGGATCTCGCGACCGGTACGGCCGGATGCCTGCTGGCGCTGGGCGCGGCGCTCCACGACGCGCCGGTGCGGCTGCCGTTCCTGCCCCCGCCTCCCTCCGGCCGCTGACGCGGCCCACCGATCTGGCCCCTGGGCAAGGCACAGGGGTCATGGCAAGACCGTTCGATCCGTCCCCGATGAAAGGAAAAGATCATGTCGCTTCTCGACCTGCAGACCATGGAGACCCCCAAGGACGAGCTCTCGGAGGAGTTCGGTCACGGCGGCGGCAGCCGCGCGAGCCTGCTGCTCTGCGGCGACAGCAGCCTGAGCCTCACGACCTGCAACTGACCCTGGTCGAACCGGCTTCGGTCGGATCGGCTTCGGTCGAACCGACCTCGGTCGCCGCGCGGAGTCCGCTCCGCGCGGTGGAGACC
>NZ_JBSGZO010000049.1:0-32394 GCF_053611045.1 Streptomyces sp. NPDC054841
CCCGGCGCGGGGCTTTGGCCGCCGCGGCGGCGCGGCGGTCCCGGCACCCGGCGTGCCGGCCACGCCCGGCACGCCCGGTGGCGGGCAACTCGCCACCGGACCAGGCGCGTATCCCCATGGCGGGGCCGGGGCGTCGGGCACCCCGGGCGCCGGAAGCCAGGGGTTCGCGTACGCGCAGACGCAGGCCGCACTCCCCGCGCCCCGCACCGAAGTGCCGGTGGCGCAGCCGCCGCTCGCCGGGGAGCCGCGTCTCGCCGCGCTCGACGCGCGGGCGACCGCGCTCGCGCTGCCCGTGCCCCGGGTCGACCCGAACGATCCGAACGCGGGCTTCCTCGCGGGACTATTGGCCGCCGCGCCCGCGGAGCTGATCGCCGCGCTGCACAGCGCCCCCGCGAGCTCCGTGGAACTGCGCCTGCGCGAACTGCGCGCGCGGCTGGAAATGGGCGAGCTCATGTCCGCGACGACCTCGCTGGCCGATCTGGAGTCCCGGCACGCCGATGACTGGCGGGTCGTCTGGTACCGCGGCATCGCCGCGCTCGCGACCGGCGACGACGAGACGGCCGCGCTGTCCTTCGACGCGATCTACGACGCCTTCCCCGGCGAGGCCGCGCCCAAGCTCGCGCTCGGCGTCTGCGCCGAGGTGCTGGGCCAGTTGGACAACGCCGCGGAGTACTACCGCCTGGTGTGGGCGACGGATCCCAGCTATGTGAGCGCCGCGTTCGGCCTGGCCCGGGTACAGCTCGCCGCCGGCGACCGCGTCGGAGCCGTCGGTACGCTGGAATCCGTGCCCGAGGCCTCGATCCACTACACGGCCGCACGCGTCGCGGCGGTCCGTGCGCGGCTGCGCCACCGCGCGGCGAACGAACCGCTGATCGACGATCTGACGGCCGCCGCCGACCAGGTCACCGCGTTGGACGGGCTCGGCCTGGACGCCGTGCGCCGCGAGCGGCTGTCCACGGAAGTCCTGGGTACGGCACTGGACTGGGTGCTGTCCGGCAGTCCCGGAGCACGACCGGCGAGCACGGCCCTGCTCGGCAG
Organism: Streptomyces sp. NPDC054841; assembly: GCF_053611045.1. Classification (NCBI taxonomy): domain Bacteria; kingdom Bacillati; phylum Actinomycetota; class Actinomycetes; order Kitasatosporales; family Streptomycetaceae; genus Streptomyces; species Streptomyces sp. NPDC054841. The sequence continues at coordinate 1,039 of NZ_JBSGZO010000049.1, forward strand.
TGAACTGGACGAGCGCGGCCTGCGCTTCGGTCTTGAGCGTTCGTTCCGGGTGCTCGCCCGGCTCTCCCGGCACGGCGAGGAGCGCATCGAACTGGTGGAACGGGCCAACCGGTTCCGCCCCCGGACGTGGGTGTGATGCTGTGCTGCCCCGGGGGCCGACCCCCGGTCCCCCGGACGAAGGACCGAGGCGCGCCCAGCACGTCAAGGCGAGGTGAAAGAAAGTGACGCCACAGATGCCCCAGCAGGCTGCTTGGTCGACGTGTCCCGGCTGCGAGGAGCCGCTGGAGTCCGGCGACCTGTTCTGCGGCGCGTGCGGGTACGACCTCTCGGTCGTACCCGAGCCGCCGCAGGACCACCCCACGATCGCGATCGGCTCCCCCGCCGGCCGTTCCCATGCCGCCGGGACGGCCGACGCCGACGCCGACGCCGGGTCCGGGTCCGGCTCCGGCTCCGGCATGCCCGGGCCGGTGCACCGGCCCGGTGAGCTGCCGGGCACGGACCAGGACGGCCGCCAACTGCCCGAGCCCGCGGTCCGCTTCGACGCCCGCGCTGCGGGCGGCCCGGGCGCCACGCCGGGAGCTGCAGGCGCGACCACCTCCGGCTCCGGCGACTTCGAGCTGGCCGCGCCCGACCCTCGCGCCGCCGTACCCGCCTCACCCGCCGCACCGGCCGCACCCGCCGCACCCGCCGCGGAGCACACGCCCACGCCCCCGGCCGGCACCAAGCTCTGTGTGGCCTGCCGCGCGGGCCATGTGGACACCGACGGCTACTGCGAGAACTGCGGCCATGCCCAGCCTCGCGAGCGCGACCACATGGAGCAGGAGCTGGGCGCGGTCGCCGCGGTGAGCGACCGGGGTCTGCGCCATCATCGCAACGAGGACTCGTTCGCGGTGTCGTCGACGGCACTGCCCGACGGTTCCCCGGCCGTCATCGCGATCGTCTGCGACGGCGTGTCGTCGGCGACCCGCCCCGACGACGCCTCCGCCGCCGCCGCGAGTTCGGCCAACGAGTCGCTGCTGGAGTCACTGCCGCGCGGCACGCATCCGCAGCAGGCGATGCACGAGGCGATCCTCACGGCCGCCTCCGCGGTCAACTCGCTGGCGGCCGAGCCGGGTCAGGCCATGGAGCACGATCCGCACCGCCATCAGAATTCGCCGGCGTGCACCCTCGTGGGCGCGGTCGTGGCCGCGGGTCTGCTGGTGGTGGGCTGGGTCGGGGACAGCCGGGCCTACTGGGTGCCCGACGACCGCAGCGGCCCGCCCGCGCGGCTCACCGAGGACGACTCATGGGCGGCGCAGATGGTCGCGGCGGGTCTGATGAGCGAGGCCGAGGCCTACGCGGACGAGCGCGCCCACGCCATCACCGGCTGGCTCGGCGCCGACGCGTACGAGCTGGAGCCGCACACCGCGTCGTTCAAGCCGGACCGCCCCGGTGTGGTCGTGGTCTGCACGGACGGCCTGTGGAACTACGCGGAGGCCGCGCAGGAGATGGCGCAGGTCCTGCCGCCCGATGCGGCGGCCCGCCCGCTGCACGGGGCGCAGGTGCTGGTCGGACACGCGCTGGACGGCGGCGGCCACGACAACGTAACGGTGGCCTTGCTCCCGTTCGCCGTACCGCAGCAAGGGGCAGGATCGGCCTGAACAAGGCTTGAGCCCCCTTCGCCCGTCCGGCACCCCCTTTGTCATTTCTGTCTGTTACGTGGAGCCTCAAGGAGCCAGATCAGATGGCTAACTTCTCGAAGTCGACCGTGCCGCAGTTCTCCGTCGAGGTGTACCAGAACGAGTTCCTGCCCGAGGGCGGGCGCGAAGTGAACGCGATCGTCACGGTCACCTCCACCGGCGGCGGCACGAGCCGTGGCGTCCCGCTGTCCGTGACCTCCGCATCCCCTTCGTCCGTACCGGGGCAGCGGACGGACGCCGCCGTGGTGATCATGGTCGACTGTTCGGGCTCGATGGACTATCCGCCGACGAAGATGCGCAACGCGCGCGATGCCACCGCCGCGGCCATCGACACTCTGCGCGACGGCACGGCCTTCGCGGTGGTCGCAGGTACGCATGTGGCGGCGGAGGTCTACCCGGGCGGCGGCCGGCTCGCCACCGCCGATGCGTCGACCCGGGCACAGGCCAAGGAGTCGCTGCGCAGACTGAGCGCGGGCGGCGGCACCGCGATCGGCACCTGGCTGCGACTGGCGGACCGGCTGCTGAACTCGGCCGATGTCGCCATTCGGCACGGCATTCTGCTCACCGACGGCCGCAACGAGCACGAGACGCCGGAGGACCTACGGGCCGCCCTGGACGCGTGCGCGGGCCGGTTCACCTGTGACGCCCGTGGTGTGGGCACCGACTGGGAGGTCAAGGAGGTCACCGGCATCGCCTCGGCGCTGCTGGGCACCGCCGACATCGTCGCCGATCCGGCCGCCCTCGCCGCGGACTTCACGCGGATGATGGAGAACGCGATGGGCAAGGAGGTCGCGGATGTGGCACTGCGGCTGTGGACGCCCGTCGGCGCGGAGATCAAGTTCGTGAAGCAGGTGGCGCCGACGGTCGAGGAGCTGACCGGCCGGCGTACGGAGGCGGGCCCACGCGCCGGGGACTACCCGACCGGCTCGTGGGGCGACGAGTCCCGCGACTATCACGTCTGCGTACAGGTGCCGCACGCGGGCATCGGCCGGGAGATGCTGGCGGCCCGGGTCTCGCTGATCCTCCCCGACCCGGCGGGCAGTGCCCCGCAGACCCTGTCGCAGGGTCTGGTCCGGGCGGTGTGGACGGACGACATGGCAGCCTCCACATCGATCAACCCGCAGGTCGCGCACTACACAGGACAGGCCGAACTGGCACAAGTCATCCAACAGGGGCTGGATGCACGCAAGTCGGGAGACTTCGACGGGGCGACCGCGAAACTCGGCCGCGCCGTGCAGCTGGCGGCCGCTTCGGGGAACGAGGACACTGCGAAACTGCTTGCGAAGGTGGTGGACGTCGTCGACGCGGCGACGGGTACTGTGCGACTGAAGGCGAAGGTCGCGGAGGCGGACGAGATGACCCTCGAAACGCGCTCCACCAAGACAGTTCGCGTCAAGAAGTAAGTCGATAAGTGACGAGAAGCACCAACAAGTAATACGTGTCCGGCTCACCGGCCGGACGAAGGAGAGGGGGAAGCGCCGACATGCCCACCTGCCCGAACGGACACCAGTCGGGTTCCGACGACTGGTGCGAGGTCTGCGGCCATCGCATGGCTGGGGCGGGGGCTCCTGCGGGCGCGGTCCCGCCGCCTCCTCCTCCCCCGCCGCCGGCTCCCTCGCCGCCCATGCCGGGATACGGATACCCGGGCCCCGGTGGCCCCGACGCCACGGCCCAGGCGGAGCTGTGCCCGCAGTGCCGCACGCCGCGCGAGGCGATGGCGCCGTTCTGCGAGGAGTGCCGCTGGAACTTCCTCACGAACACGGCGACGTCGTACACGCCCGTGGCTCCGCCCGGCCGGCCCCCCGGCGGTCCTGGCGGTCCCGGCGGTCCTGGCGGTCCCGGTGGTCCCGGCAGTCAGGTGCCCGGTCTGAATCTGCCGCCCGGCTTCCAGGCCCAGCAGCAGCCGCCGCGCCCCCCGGACCCGTACGAGTACCAGGGCTCGAGGCCCTCACAGATGAACCGGCCCGCCGAGCCCTTGTCCGGCGAACCGGCGGGCCCGCGGCCCCCGCAGCCGGGGCCTCAGGCTCCTCCCGGGTTCCCGCAGCCGGGGCCTCAGGCTCCTCCCGGGTTCCCGCAGCCGGGTCCGCCCGCGCCGCCGGACTTCCCGCGCCAGCCGGGACAGCCCGAGTTCACCCAGCCCGGTCCGCCCGCGCCGCCGCAGGCATTCCACCAGTCGGGTCCGGCCGCGCCGCCCGTCCAGCCCGGATTCCCGCAGGCCGTCCCGGCTCCGCCGCAGCAGCCTCAGCCCCCGCAGCCGCAGGGCGGCGGGGACGACTGGATGCTGCCGCCGCCCTCGCAGCCACAGGCACCACAGCCGCCGGCGCCGCAGCAGCACATGCCGCAGCAGCAGACTCCTGCGGGATGGACGGCGCTCATCGCGCCCGACCGTGAGTACTTCATGGCGATGATGCAGCGCAGCGGTCCCGAGGCGACGGGGCTGAATCTGCCCGCGTACTCCCCGGAGCAGCAACTTCCGCTCTCCGGCAACCAGATCACCATCGGCCGCCGCCGGCACTCCACCGGCGAGTCGCCCGACATCGATCTGTCGGTCCCGCCGGAGGACCCGGGCGTCTCGCACCAGCACGCGGTCCTGGTCCAGCAGCCCGACGGCACCTGGGCCGTGGTCGACCAGAACTCCACGAACGGCACGACGGTCAACGGCGCCGAGGACCCGATCCAGCCCTATGTTCCCGTCCCGCTGAAGGACGGCGACCGGGTCCACGTGGGGGCCTGGACGACGATCACCATCCGCCGGGGCTGATCCGGCGGGACTGATCCGGAGCTGACCGGGAGCTGATCCGGTGAGGGTGGCCCGGCAGGGCTCACCCTCACCAGTCGGTGGGGCCGGGAGCGTCCAGGGGCCAGGCGTACGGCCCTTCGGCGTCGTCCAGCCATGCCCACTGACGGCCCCCGCTGACCGTGACACCGAAGCGCTCCCGCTCCGGCTGCTGCTCGCGCTGCCAGAGCGAGAGCGCTTCGTGCGGATCGAGGCTGCCCTCGGTCAGGCTGAGCAGGAACCGGAACAGTTCGCTCTCGACCGCCCGGCGCGGCAGCCCGCCGAGATGCGGGATGCGTGCGCGTACGGGCGCTCCGCCGCGCAACGGGACGAAGTACGCGGCGGTGTGCAGGAAATGCCCCTCCGCGTGGTCCGCGTCACGCACCCTCAGCAGGATGAGCCCGGTCGCGAGCGGGGCGAGGATCAGGGCGCCCGGGCTGCACTGCGCCGGCCAGGCCGACGGCACGGACGACAAGGTGCAGGTCGCGATGATCCGGTCGAAAGGCGCTCGGCCCGGGCAGCCGCACGCCCCGTCGCCGGTGATCACAGCGGGGTGGTACCCGGCCGCCGCGAGGTGGCTCCGCGCGGACTCGGTGATCTCCGGGTCGAGATCGACGGTCGTCACGAGCGAGTCCCCGAGCCGGTGGCACAGCAGGGCCGCGTTGTAGCCGGTGCCGGCACCGATCTCCAGAACGCTGTGCCCGTCCCGTATCTCCAGCACGTCCAGCATCCGGGCCATGAGGGACGGCTGGCTGCTGGACGAGACGAGTTCGCCGTCGCGCACCCGCGTGGCGAGCGGCCCGTCGGAGTACGCGCCCCGCAGCCAGCGCTCGCGCCGGTCGGGGGCGGTGTCGCCGGACCACAGCCGCTCGTACCCGGCGAAGGTGGACACGTAGTAGTACGGCACGAACAGATGCCGGGGCACGTCCTCGAAGGCCGCCCGCCAGGCCGGATCGTCGAGCGCACCGGTCGCGGCGATCCGCCGCACCAGCGCCCGCCGCACCTCGGCGGCGGCAGCGGCATGCGGATCGTGCGCGTCAGGCGGCTCGTGAGCCGTTTGCGCGTCCCGGTGTGCACCCATATACCCACTTTCCTGTGTGCCCGCGCGGGAGGCGAGCACTTCGGGGAAGACAGGTCCTAGGGCCCGGGTCCTCGGCCGGTCCGTCTGAGACCATGTACCGGTGAACGAGATTCCACGGGGCACACTTCAGGAGCAGACCTTCTACGAGCAGGTCGGCGGCGAGGAGACCTTCCGCCGTCTGGTGCGGCGTTTCTACGAGGGCGTCGCCGAGGACCCGCTGCTGCGTCCGATGTACCCCGAGGAGGATCTGGGCCCGGCCGAGGAGCGGCTCGTGCTCTTCCTGATGCAGTACTGGGGCGGCCCCCGCACGTACAGCGACCATCGCGGCCACCCCCGGCTGCGGATGCGGCATGCGCCGTTCACCGTCGACAAGGCCGCGCACGACGCCTGGCTGAAGCACATGAGGGCCGCGGTCGACGAGCTCGGGCTCTCGGAGGAGCACGAGCGGCAGCTCTGGAACTACCTCACATACGCGGCAGCCTCGATGGTGAACACCGCGGGCTGACCGCGCCTGCCACACCCACCCGCACTCAGGGTCACCACGCGCTCACTTCAGGACACTGCGCGGCGACTTCAGGACGTCTCAGCCTGTCGTCGTATCCGATCACCGCACGCACCCCATAAGTTCACAGCCGCAACACATCGAACGGGCATCCGCATCCGGCGGGTGCCCTCTTCCTGCGGAGGCTCGACGTGCGTCGGAGAACCATGCGTGCGGGTGCGGTGCTGATCGGTGTGACCACGGCTTTGCTGGGGACGAACCTCGCCTACGGCGACAACTTCTACGTCCACCAGGGCGACGACTTCGGCTTCATCACGTACAACCACAAGGCGGCGGGAGCCTGCGACCGGGAAGTCGACGGGTTCAACGTCTACGCGAACTTCCAGCGCACCAGCCCGAACACCGTGGTGCGCGTCGAGGAGAAGGACGGGTTCTGCAAGAGCTCCACGAACGGCACCTACCCGGTGTTCCGGATACAGGCGTGCGAGAACATCCCGGCCTTCCCGGACGCCTGCTCCGACTGGAAGCGCCACCCGGAGCGATGACCGCCCCCGTCCTGGAGGTCCAGGGTCTCACCTGCACCCTCGGCGGCCGCACACTGCTGCGCGATGCGCGACTTTCCGCCGAATCCGGCGAATCCGTCGTCATCATGGGCCCCAGTGGCAGCGGTAAGTCCACCCTGCTCTCCTGCCTCGCCGGGCTCCATCGCCCGCAGGCCGGGACCATCAGGATGTGCGGTACGGACATCGCCACGCTGCGGCCCGCGAAGGCCGCGGCGTGGCGGCTCCGCACGATCGGCTTCGTCTACCAGTTCGGCGAGTTGCTCCCGGAGTTGAGCGCTGTCGAGAACGCGGCACTCCCGCTGCTGATCTCGGGCAAGGGGCGACGGGAGTCGTACGCCGCGGCCGAGCAGCTGCTCGGCGAACTGGGCGTCGGCGAGGTCGCCGAATCGCCCGCGAGCGTGCTCTCCGGCGGCGAGCGCCAGCGGGTCGCGGTGGCCAGGGCCCTGTCCACCCGCCCGCCGCTGATCCTCGCGGACGAACCGACCGGCGCCCTCGACGAACATGCCACGGACGACGTCTGCGAGCTGCTGTTCCGGCTGCCTGCCCAGTACGGCTGCACATTGGTCGTCGTCACCCACAATCCGGTCGTCGCCTACTACGCCGATCGCCGGCTCACCCTCCGGAACGCCCAGTTGCACGAGACCACGACGGTGCAGCCATGAGGGGCACCCGGCGCGGCGCGACGGCCCAGCTGCTCGCGATCGGGCGCAGCGCGTCGTCGGGACGTCAGGACCCGCGCCACATGCTCCAGGCACTGTGCCTGGTGCTCGCCGCGATGGGTGCTGCCCTGCTGGTGTGGGGACTGCAAGCCACACACGCCGCATACGACGGGCGCGACGCACGTACATCTGCCCGGCACCCGGAGCGTGCCATAGCCAACCCGGCCGAACGTCCTACCGCACGGTGGTGGAACAGTGGCGACGCCCTGGGGGCCAAGGGCTTCTCCGTCGTGACCATCGAGCCTCTCGGAACATCCGCCCCCCTTCCGCCGGGGTTGCCGCGCTGGCCCGAGCCGGGCGAGTCGTTCGTGTCGCCCGCGCTGCTGAAGGCCATGCCGGCAGCGGCCACCCGCTACGGCAGACTCGCCGGGCCCATCACCGCGAACGGACTGGCCGAGCCAGGTGAGTTCCTCGTGTACCGTCGGCTGCCGACAGGTGCCACGGCCTCGGCCGGACCCGAGGGTTTTGCGAACATCATCGGCTACGGCACGCCTGCCCCCGAGGCGTCCGAATTCCTCAGCCAGTCCTTCGACCGGGCAGAGGGCGATCTGTACTGGTTGATGTCTCCCCTGCTCGGCCTCCCTGCGGTGGTCCTCCTCGTCGTCGCGTCCCGCCTCGGCGCCCGTCAGCGCGACCGGCGGCTGGCCGTCCTCCACGCGATCGGGGCCGGACGGTCCGTACGCGCGCGGATCGCGATGGGCGAATGTCTGCGCCCTCTCGCACTCGGCGCCGTACTCGCGGGCGTACCACTGATGATCACGACACTGACCGGCGCAAGGCTGCCCGTGACCGGCTTCGAGATCTCCGCACACGATCTTGCGCCACTCCGGTGGCAGTTCCCCCTGGGGCTGGTACTCGCATGGGCGATGCTGTGCCTCGTCTTCGCGGCACTGCATCTGCGGGCGCGCCCCGCCGAGGGCAACCGGCCGCGTCCCGTGCGGGACCAGCCGCCCGCATGGCCGGCGTACATGTGCGGCATCGGCACGCTGCTCGCTCTGTGGGGTGCGATGATCGGGCATCTGCTGGGCGTGCGGATCTTCACGTTCGGCATGATCCTGGCACTGTCGGGTCTGCCGCCTCTGCTCGGGCGGGCCGCGGCCGGGATCGCCGTCCGGCTGACCGCGCGGGACCGCGGGGACGCGTCGAGGCTGATCGGGGGCCGCTGGGCGGCCGCCCATCCAGGGGTGATCGCACGGTCGTGCGCGGCTCTCGCCGTACTCATGGGACTACTCGCCCAAGTGCAAGTCATGATCACGGAGTTGACCACCGAGGCCCAGCACGCCACTGTGCTCGCCGAGCGGCTGGACGGACGGCTGCTTCAGGTCAGCAGCGCGCCCGTGGACAAGGAGGCGAGCGCCCGCTTCCGTTCGGCGCTCGCTCCTGGAGACCGTGTGCTGCGGGTCGCCTCCGACACCAGCGGTGCGCCTCCAGTACTTCGGGGGACCTGTGGTGATCTGGCCGCACTCTCCCCGTTGTGGTCATGCCCACTGGACGCGGCCGTACCGGCCGAGCGGGTGTTCCGGGAACGTACGCCGCGTACCGAGGCGCTGCGCTGGATGAGCTTCGGCAGCGTCACCGTCCAGGCACTGTCCTCCTCGGCACAACTGTCGGGAGGAGACGGCAGCTTCGTGGTGCTCACCTCTGGGCCGGACGGCCCGGAACGGGTGGAGCGCGCCGCGTACGCAACCCTCACGCTCCCTTCCGTCGACGTTCCCGGTGACACGTATGTCATCGGCGCCGCCGCCCGCGCCCGTATCGCCGACTGGGTCGTCCTCATCGCCGCGCCGGGCTTCGCGCTGCTCGTGCTCACCGGCGCCGCGGGGCTGCTCCACTCGTACCTCGACCGGGCCGACGAGCTGCGTCCGCTGGCCGGCTACACCTCGGGAGTGCGGTTCCATCTGCGGACCGCGTGGTGGGGCATGGGGGTGCCGACGGCCTGCGCGCTGGTGCTGGCCACGCTGTTCGCCGGGCTGCTCGGGGGCATCAATCTCGCGTTCCTGTCCCCGTCGGGCGACTCCCCGCTCCCGCTGCTCATCGGCGGACTGGGGCTGGCGGTGACGTTGTGCGCCGGGGCCACCGTGGCCGGTGGTCTGCTGTCGAGCCGTTTCACCCACCGGTGGGTGCCGCGCGGGGACTGACCGGCTGCCCGAGCCTGCCGGTCACCCACTCGTGAAACGCTCCGATGTCACGTCCGCGCCGGACGCGACGGCCTCGGGCGCGTACAGCCAGTCGCACACGACGACCGTCCGGTCAGGCACGGTGACCGTCGCGGTCAGGCGCGGGTAACGGGCTGCGCGGGGGTGACGGTCAGCCCGCCGAGCCCGGCCTTGCGTACGGCGATCGAACCGAAGGGCGTACGCAGCCGGAGCCAGCCGCCCGCGGCGAACAGTGCCGCGCCGGGAGCGTCCTGTGGCGTCGGGCGCAGAAAGCCCAGGGACTGGGCGGCGTGCACGGCCCGCAGCGGCAGGTCGGTATCGCCCAGCGTGCGGGACCAGATCTCGCGGCCGATCCGGTCGCGCTCGGCGCGGGTGCGCCGCTCCTCGGGCAACGCCTCGTCCCGGGAACGGAATTCGGCGACCGCTGCGGCCACCGCACCCCGCATCTGCCCGACGCCGGGCAGTCCCGGCAGCTCCCGCCAGCCGCCGCGAGGGGGCAGCATGCCCGCCCACGGCGGTCCGGTGACGGCGGCGGGCACGGCCAGCGCCGAGCCCTCGACGGATTCCAGCAGCTCGCCCGCGGAAACGGTGGCATCCAGCTCGACGGGCTCCGCGAGCCTGGCCGTACGGATCGCGAGGACCTCGAACGACGGCGGCCGGCCGAACACGGCGAGCGCGCCCCCGCCCGCCTGCAGCCGGACCGCGGCGGCCCGGTCGTAGTGGATCAGCCGGCCGAGGAAGGCGGCGAGATCCGCCGCCTCCCTCGCGTCGGCCAACCGCAGGGTCTGCACAGGCGCTGTCATGCCGCGAGCGCGTCCTTCGCACCCTCGTCCAGGTACTCCCGGAGGAAGGATTTCTCTTCCGCGCTGATGCGGCGCGGGCGCGCCTCCGCCAGGTCATAGGGCACGACGACGGTCGAGGCCCGGACATACACCTGAGCCGGGCCCTCGGCGTCCTTCACCTCGTACGCGATCGTCAGCGACGCCGCGCCGATCTTCGTCACCCATGACTCGACGATCACCGGCTCGTGCCGGTGCACCAGCGGACGTACGTAGTCGATCTCGTGGCGGGCCACGACGGACCCTCCGGAGAACGACGGAGAACCGTCCCCCGGCGCCAGCCGGAACATGAAGTCGATGCGGGCCTCTTCCAGATAGCGGAGGAAGACCACGTTGTTGACGTGCCCGAAGGCATCCATGTCCGACCAGCGCAGCGGGCAGCGGTAGATATGACGTGCCAAGATCAGCCCCGGGTCAGCTTCTTGTACGTGGCACGGTGCGGACGGGCCGCGTCCGCGCCGAGCCGCTCCACCTTGTTCTTCTCGTACGACTCGAAGTTGCCCTCGAACCAGAACCACTTGGAGTTGCCCTCGTACGCCAGGATGTGCGTGGCGACCCGGTCCAGGAACCAGCGGTCGTGGGAGACGACCACGGCGCAGCCGGGGAACTCGAGCAGCGCGTTCTCCAGGGAGGACAGCGTCTCGACGTCGAGGTCGTTGGTCGGCTCGTCGAGGAGCAGCAGGTTGCCGCCCTGCTTGAGGGTGAGCGCCAGGTTGAGGCGGTTGCGCTCACCACCGGAGAGGACCCCGGCGGGCTTCTGCTGGTCCGGCCCCTTGAAGCCGAACGCAGACACATAGGCGCGCGACGGCATCTCGACCTGGCCGACGTTGATGTAGTCCAGCTCGTCGGAGACGACGGCCCACAGCGTCTTCTTCGGGTCGATGTTCTCGCGGCTCTGGTCGACGTACGAGATCCTGACGGTGTCGCCGACCTTGATCTTGCCGGAGTCGGGCTCCTCGATGCCCTGGAGCATCTTGAACAGCGTGGTCTTGCCGGCGCCGTTCGGACCGATGATTCCGACGATGCCGTTGCGCGGCAGGGTGAAGGAGAGGTCGTCGATGAGGACCTTCTCGCCGAAGGCCTTGTTCAGGTTCTCGACCTCGACGACGACGCTGCCCAGACGCGGGCCCGGCGGGATCTGGATCTCCTCGAAGTCCAGCTTCCGCATCTTGTCGGCCTCGGCCGCCATCTCCTCGTAGCGGGCCAGACGGGCCTTGGACTTGGCCTGGCGCCCCTTGGCGTTGGAGCGGACCCACTCCAGCTCTTCCTTGAGCCGCTTCTGGCGCTTGGCGTCCTTCTGGCCCTCGACCTTCAGACGCGAGGCCTTGTTCTCCAGGTAGGTGGAGTAGTTGCCCTCGTACGGGTGGGCGCGGCCGCGGTCGAGCTCCAGGATCCACTGGGCGACGTTGTCGAGGAAGTACCGGTCGTGGGTGACGGCGACGACGGTGCCGGGGTACTTGGCGAGGTGCTGCTCCAGCCACTGCACCGACTCGGCGTCCAGGTGGTTGGTGGGCTCGTCGAGGAGGAGCAGGTCGGGCGCCTCCAGCAGCAGCTTGCAGAGCGCTACGCGGCGCCGCTCACCACCGGAGAGGTTGGTGACCGCCCAGTCACCGGGCGGGCAGCCCAGCGCGTCCATGGCCTGCTCGAGCTGGGTGTCCAGGTCCCACGCGTTGGCGTGGTCGAGGTCCTCCTGGAGCTTGCCCATCTCCTCCATCAGCGCGTCGGAGTAGTCGGTCGCCATCAGCTCGGCGACCTCGTTGAAGCGGTGGAGCTTGCCCATGATCTCGGCAGCGCCGTCCTGGACGTTCTGCAGGACGGTCTTGGTCTCGTCGAGCGGCGGCTCCTGGAGGAGCATGCCGACGGTGTAGCCGGGCGAGAGGAAGGCGTCGCCGTTGGAGGGCTGCTCCAGACCAGCCATGATCTTCAGCACAGTGGACTTACCGGCGCCGTTCGGGCCGACCACACCGATCTTCGCACCGGGCAGGAAGCTCAGCGTGACGTCGTCAAGGATCACCTTGTCGCCGTGCGCCTTGCGCGTCTTGCGCATGGTGTAGATGTACTCAGCCAAGAGAAACCGTCCGGCAATCAGTGAGTGGGCAGATACACCCCATCTTGCCTGACCGCCACCCCTGGGAGCGAACCAGTAGGTCCGGGGGCCCGTGACCTGCCCGTTCGCGGATCACTCTCGTAGTTGATCTGTCACTGGTTGTCGCCGCCGGTCGCCGTTGGGCAACCCCGCACCGCCCAGACGCACACCGCAGGGCCCGACCCGACCGAGAAGCCCCGGGCAGCTCCGGCCCGGGGCGTTCGCGTCCTCGGCTACTTCTTCTTGAGCTCGTCGAGGCAGAGCACGAACTGCTTGCCCGAGCTGCGCCGCCCACCGCGGGTCTGCTCGAGGTAGCCGACGTCCGACTTGCCCTCGCACTTGGCGGTGTCCAGCGTGTCGGGGATCACCTCGACCACCTTGTACGTGGCCTCGGTGCCACCACAATCCACCACCTCCAGGTCAGGAGACACCGTGGACCCGGAGTTCTTGAGGCAGTCCCCGGCCTCCGCGTGGTCGGCATCGTCCTGGCTCGCGAAGTAGCCCACCACGCAGACGATGAGGACGACTACGACGCCGATGCCCTTGAGGATCTTCATGATGCCTATGCCCCCGCTCCGGGACGGCGGCGCCGGCTGCGGCGGTGCAGTCCACTGCTGCTGTTGAGGCGGCGGCTGCATCTGCATGTGCTGCTGGGGCGGGTACGGCTGTTGCTGCTGCTGCTGCTGCTGCGGGTAGCCGTACCCCGGCTGGGGCGGGTATCCCTGCGGCGGCTGCTGTGCGTACGGGCCAGGCTGACCGTACGGGCCAGGGCCTTGCTGCGGCGGAAAGGTCACGTGAGTCCCCCGTGAGCGCGTGTGTGCGTCTTTTGACGTGAGCACGCTATAGCAACCAATCACCACGCCCTAAATGCGGGAGCATTGCGGCAGCGAGCGCCCAACTCCTCAGCGACGCTTCCCGATGAAGTAGGCGAGGCCCCAGGCCGCTCCGGCGGCGACCGCGAGACCGAGCAGGGAGAGCCACTCGGTGTCGCTCTGACTGCCCCACCAGGCCTTGGCCGGAATGAAGGGGTCGGCCTCCATCATGTCCCCGATGGCGGGGACCCCTTGGCTGTCGGCGATGACGAGCGGAATGGAGTTGGTGTAGCCGAAGAAGACACCGAGCGGGGCGATGACGGCCCCGCTGATCTGGGCGCCGGTGCTGCGGCGGCCCACCATGCCGATCAACGCGCCCACCGCCGCTCCGTTGAGGAGGCCGTGGAGCACGTAGAGGGTCTGCGCCGTATCGGCCGACTGTTGCTTGTAGGTGGCCACCGTGATGCCGCTGTAGATCACCGAGACGACGACCGAGGCGAGGAACCCGAGGAAGAAGGCGCCGACGGGGTGGCCGCGCCTCGGCTGCTGCCCGAAGGGCGCGGGGTACGCGGGGTACGGCTGGCCGGGCTGCATCTGCGGCTGCTGCTGCCAGGGCTGCATCGGCGGTTGCGCGGGGGGCATCGGTGGTTGCGCGGAGGGCATCGGCGGTTGGCCGGGCTGCTGGTTGTACGGGTTGTGCTGCGGCGACTGGAACTGAGGCTGGCTCATTGATCCCCCGTTGAGCAAAGAAGGCAGGGGGAGCAAAGCTATCAACGAGGGATCGGCCCTCTTCACACATGGGGCTGACGGGGCAGGCCAGTTGAGGCCCGGTGGTGTGGGATCCGGCGGAACGCCAGACACCCCCGCCCCTCGTCAGCACACTGTGTGCACGGTCGAACACCCGGAGAAAGTGCCGGACTGCCCAGTCATCAACGCCGGTCGGCCTCGCATCTCGATGTGACGCCGACGGCCCCGGCACCGGCAAGCGGTCCCGGGGCCGTCGGCTGCGCACTGTCACCAGCGCTCACCGTTCGCCGCTCACTCGTCGGTGGAGGGTGCCTTCTTCTTGCGTACGAAGAGGACGGCGGCGCCGCCGACCAGGACGAGAGCGATCGCGATGCCCGCGATCACCGGGGTGGCGTTGGAGGCACCGGTCGCGGCGAGGTTCTCGGCGACGCCTGCCGAGGTGCCGCCGGCCGAAGCCGGGCTGGGCTGCGAGGACGGCTCCTCGATGATCGGGCCCGCGCTGCCGGTGGTCTTGCAGTCCAGCACACCCTTGAAGTTCTTCGAGAACCCGCCGGGCCCGGTGATCGTGAAGTCGTACGCCTGGTCCTCGGGGACCGGGATGGTGACGGTCCGGGACTCACCAGCGGCTATGGAGTGCTTGAAGCCCATCAGCTCGAAGGTGAACGTCTCGTCGCCCTTGTTCGTGGCGGTGATGTCGATGCCGCCCTTGGCGCAGTTCTTCTCCGCGGAGAGCGCCGGGATCGGGCCGCTCTTGGCCCAGGTGGCGGACGCGGTCGCGGAGACCGTGGACTGGCTGGACCCGGCGAGGATCTGGGTCTGGCTCTTGGTCACCCCGGCGAACGCCCGGCCGACCGGCACGGAGGTGGTCGCCTGCACGCCGAGCCCGGCCGAACCGTCGGGAGTCCCGGAGGGTACGTCGAAGTACAGCCGGCTGCCGTTGACCGCGGTCGTGACGGGCTTGCCCGCCTGGTCCGTCACCTTGACCCCGCTGGCGGCGGAGTCGGCGGGCGGGGTCACCGTCACACGGTCGGCGTCGGTACGGACCGTGACCGGCCCCAGCCGGCCACCGGCCTTCCCGGAGACGGCGTTCGGTTCCAGGCTCAGCGAGGCACGGGGCTCCTCGACATTCTGTGCCTTCTTCTCCAGCCAGTCGGCGAGCTTCTCGGCCGCCGGGTCGAGCGCCTCGACCTCGGCGCCGTCCGAGTAGCGCCAGATCGCCACCTGAGTGCCGGCCGCGGCGGTCCGCTCGCTGAGCGGCCCGGTACCGGCCCGCTCGGCGAGCCCCATGAGGTCGTCGACCTGGGGGTAGGAGTGCTGCAGAATCCAGCGGATCCTGCCCGCGTCCTTGTTGGCGCCGAGCGAGGTCTGGTCCCAGGGGGTCTCCAGGTACTTGGCCTGCTCCTGGGTGGGGTTGTGGATGTCGATGCAGTACGTCTTGAGCTTGCCGCCGCCGTCGACGGTCATCTCGAACAGACCGGCGGGCAGTTCGTGCTCCTGGCCACCGTCGCGCAGGACGGCGCGGTCGAAGGTGGTCAGGCCGTCGAGGGTGGCGGACGCGCCGCCCTGGTGCTGGGGGGTCTCGTCGGCGACCGCCGGCCCCGCGGTGGCTATGGCGCCCGCCGCGAACAAGCCCGACGCCAGAGCCGCCACGGCAAGCCGGGCGGCTCCACGCCCACGTACAGAGAACGCAGAAAACACAGAATTCCCCTCCGGGCGAGGCGGTTTCGCGTGGGATGCGTGGGGGGAGTGCCTCGCCTGCAAACTCAAGTGCCCCGTGAGTACTGGGGAATCCTAGGGACGCGGTGCGACACGATCCCCCGTCATGCCGTCAGATAACCATTCCGAATCAGAATCGTTATCGCGGCTCACGCGTCCCCCGTTCAGTATCGACAAATCTCCACAACCGCAGGTCAGGGGACGGCGGTGGGGACCACCTCCGCGGGGGGTACGGAGGCGCGGTCGTCCGGGCCCGGCGGGTCGGGCGAGCCGGTGGCCGGGTCGCTCGGCGCAGCCCGCCCGGACGCTTCGGCCGCGTCAGGCACGCCAGGTACGCCGGGTACGCCGGGTACGCCGGGCCAATCCGGCGCACGGTCCGTCAGATGTACGTCTCCCCTCGTCGCTCGCCGGAACGCGGACGTGCCACGGGTCATGTCGTGCCCGACGGCCACCGCGTCGATGTCGACGGACGTCCTGCGCTGTCCTTCCCGCTCCTCCTGCCGCACCTTCAAGCGGCCGTGCACCACGAGTGGTTCACCGACGGCGACCGACGCCGCGAGATTCAAGCCCAGCGTCCGCCACGCCCACACCGTGTAGAAGCTGGTGGGCCCATCCGCCCACAACTCCCGCTGCCGGTCCCAGCGGCGCGAGGTCACGGCGAACCGGAACCGCGCCCATCCCCCGGTCGCCGATTCCCGGTATTCCACGGCGGTCGCGACATTGCCCACCAGCGTCACCAAGGTCTCGTTCATGACTGATCCCCTCCCGCTTCCCGCTTTCCACACTCCGGCCGTTGCTCCGACCGATCTCATGCTGGGCCTGCGGGCCGATTTCCGTCGCCGCCTGTGGAAGCACGTGCGCGTGTGGAAAACCCCGCCACCCTCGCGGGTGACGGGGCACTCCCGGAGGCGTCCAGGAGGGATACACGGGCTGTGTCCGGACGTCTCGGCGTCAGCGTCTGTAAGACACCGTCGCGTACTGTTCCCGCACTTCGCGGTAGCGCAGCAGCTCCGCCGCCATCGGGTCGAGCACCATCGCCCGCCCGCAGCCCGCGGCCGCCTCCCGCAGGCGCCGTTCCGCATCCTGCCCGTACCGCCTGGCGGGCCCCTTCGCGGCGGTCGCGCACCCCCACTCCACCAGCGGGCCACCGATGATCCCGCCGAGCATCATCAGCGCCGGCGGTACCAGCCCGGGCTCCAGCACCCCGATGATCTGGCCGACCAGCCACAGCCCCCCGTAGATCTGCAGCAGCGTCATGGCGGCCTGCGCCAGCACCGCCACCGGCCACCACGTGGGCCGCGGTGGACGGCTGCTCGGCGTACCCAGCCTGACGGCGAGCTCGTCGAGCGCCTCGGGCAGCCCCTCCGCCCCCCGCACCGCCGCCTCGCGCACAGCCTGCGCCCAGGGAGTGGGCAGCCCGTGGGCCGCGTCGTCCGCGACCGCACGTACCGCCTGCTCGACCCGCTGCCGCGCCGTGAGCTCCTCCTCCACCGGCTCCGGAGGCTGCGGCACCCCGCCACCGGGCAACCGGACGCGCTCGTACCAGCGCCACAGCCGCAGCCAGGGCGTTCCGCAGGCGCGGCCCGCGTTCCTGCGCCACTGGCGTTCGGCCTCCTCGCCGACCGCGGTCGCCCCGACCGCGCCCGCCAGCCGGGCCGAGAAGTCCTCGCGGGCCCGCTCGCCGAGCCCGGACCTGCCGTCGGCGACGTACACGGAGCGCAGCCGTGTGGCGGCCGCGTCGACGTCGGCGGAGATGCGCCGGGCGGCGGCCGTCCTGTCCTGGACGAACCGCCCGAGCAGCTCGCGCAGCTCGCCGACGCCCTCCCCGGTGAGCGCCGACAGCGCGAGGACGGTCGCGCCGGGGTCGCCGTGCTCGCCGAGAGCCATGCCGTCCTCGTCGAGGAGCCGGCGCAGATCGTCGAGCACCTGGTCGGCGGCTTCGCCGGGCAGCCGGTCGATCTGGTTGAGGACGACGAAGGTGACCTCGGAGTGCCCGGCGAGCGGGCGCAGATAGCGCTCGTGGAGGGCGGCGTCCGCGTACTTCTCGGGATCGACGACCCAGATGACCGCATCGACGAGCGCCAGGACCCGGTCCACCTGGTCCCGGTGCACGGTCATCGCCGAGTCGTGGTCGGGCAGATCCACCAGGACGAGGCCCTGCAGCGCTTCGTCACCGCTGCCGCCCGCGAGGGGTCTGCGGCGCAGCCGCGGCGGGATGGCCAGCCGGTCGAGCAGCCCGGCGGCCCCCTCGGACCAGCTGAGGGAGATCGGCGCAGAGGTGGTGGGACGGCGCAGCCCGGTCTCCGAAATCGGTACACCGGCCAGGGCGTTGAAGAGCGTCGACTTGCCGCTGCCGGTGGCGCCCGCGATGGCGACGACGGTGTGCCGGTGCGACAGCTGCTGACGTGCCGCCGCCTCGTCGAGCACCCGGCCCGCCTCGGCGAGCGTCTTCCCGTCGAGGCGGGTACGGGACAGGCCGACGAGCTCGCGCAGCGCGTCGAGGCGGTTGCGCAGCGGGGCGGCGTAGGGGCCTCCGATGGGGACGTGCGGATCGGCGCCGACGAGCGAGGCATCGTCCGCGGTGAGGTCCGAGGGGTCAAAGGCGCGGCGGGCGATGAGGCCGTCGTCCCAGTGGCCGTCGGCGGGGGCACCGCCGCCCTCGCCGCCTCCTTCGCGGCCCCGGTCCTCGCCCCCGGATGCGGCCGAGGACGCGGAGCCGGAGGCCGGGCCGGATGCGGCTACGGACGCGACCGAGCGCTGTGCCGCGGACTCACCCCCGGCCTCGACGGCGGACTCAGCTGCGGACTCGGCTGCGGACTTGCCCACGGACTCCTCGCCGGAGGTACGAGCTTCAGCGGACGACTGTCCGTCGGCGGCTCCGCTCTCCGTCCCCGCGGCCGCCTCGCCGGTCCCCCGGGGATTCCCCCCGCCGCCCTCCCCGGGACCCCCCTCACCCCGCTCCTCGCGTGCCTCCCCCGGACCGGTCTCCGGCCGGCCCTCGGTCTCCCCAGTGACAGCAGTCACCCGGTCACCTCTCCTTCTGCAGTACGGACAGCGCGGCGATCAGCTCGGCCTGCGGTTCCGGGCACAGTTCAAGAGCGTCGAGCGGTGCGAGCCGCCGGTCGCGCTCCTCGTTCAGCACGCGTTCGACGTACGACGCCACCAGCTCACCGCCCTTGTCGCGCAACCGCAGTGCGACCTGTGCCCCGATCCGCTCGGCGAGCCGCTCCCCCGCGATCCGGGCCCGCCGCCCGCCGAGCAGGGCGGTGGCGAGCAGCGCGGCGACGGTCTCGGGGTCGGATGCGGAGGAACGTTGTTCCAGTCCGCGTACCTCTTCCTCGGCGAGTTCCTCCAGGACGCGCCGCCAGCGCCGTACAGCCATCCCGATGTGCTCGGACGCCTCCCGGTCGAGCCGCGCGTACTCCGCTTCGACGCCCTTCGCGGCCGGTTCGCGCCGCCATGCCTCCAGGAGCCGCTCGTCGGCGGCGGCCACGGCGCACTGCAGCAGTGAGATGAGGCTGTCGGCGAGCGCGTCGAGGAGCTCGACGGCCGAGCTGTCGCGCGGATAGCCGCGCCAACGGGTGCGCGCGTCCCCGGCGAGCACCGCGCCACGCTTCAACTGCCCCCGCACCCGCTCCGCCTGCTGCGCGTACGCCGCCTCGACGGCGCCGGCGAGGCGTACGGCGGCGGCGTGCTGCGCGGCGACGGCGCCCGCCAGCTCCGGCATACGGGCGTTCAGCGAGTCGATGACGCCGGCGGCGGTACGGACGACGGTCTGTTGCCGCGCGGCGGGGTCCAGCGCCCGGTGGGCCAGCCAGTCGCGGAGCGCCGCGACGGCGCTGTCCGGCAGCAGGCCACGGCCGGCGCCGGCGGACTCGGGCAGCTCCGGGATCGTGAACCGCGGTACGTCCCCGAGCCCGGCCTTGGTCAGCAGCGCCGCGTACTGCCGGGACACCTCCGCGACCACCTGGTGCGGCACCCGGTCGAGCACGGTGACGAGCATGGCGTCGTACTCCTTGGCCGTACGCAGCAGATGCCAGGGGACGGCGTCCGCGTACCGGGAGGCGGTGGTCACCAGGACCCACACGTCCGCGGCGCAGATCAGCTCGGCGGCCATGACCCGGTTCTCGACGACGAGCGAATCGATGTCGGGCGCGTCGAGCAGGGCGAGTCCTGGCGGCAGGGACGCGGCGGTCTCGATCCGCAGCGCACTGTCCTTGGCCGGTCCCTTGGCCGGCCCCCGCCCGGCGACGCCCGTCGTCCTGGTCTCCTCCTGCTGCGGCAACGAGACGCGGGTGAAGTGGGGCAGCACGCGCAGGTCCGCGAACCAGTGGTGATCGTCCGGGTGGCATACGAGCACGGGCGTACGCGTCGTGGGCCGCAGCACCCCGGCCTCCGTCACCCGCCGTCCCACAAGGGAGTTGACCAGCGTGGACTTCCCTGCCCCGGTGGACCCGCCGACCACCACGAGCAGCGGTGCTTCGGGGTCCTTCAGCCGGGGCACCAGATAGTCGTCGAGCTGCGCGAGCAGCTCGGCTCTCGTCTGCCGCGCCCTCGGAGCGCCTGGAAGGGGGAGTGGAAGGCGCACGGCAGCGACCCGGTCGCGCAGGGCGGAGAGTGCGTCGATCAGCTGAGGCCGTACTTCCATGGTCACCACATGCGAAGAATGCCCAATTTTGGAGCCTTTTTGAAGCGTATGGACATCCCTGCGTGCCGATCATTCACACGGAACAGACGGGACGAGTGGGGCGCAGGCATAACGAGTGCACAACACCCGAGCCGTGAGACGAAAAAAGCGCTGCGAGAATCGCACCTGCCTGCGATTATCGGTTCGCTTCACCGAACCTCCACATCGTGCCACGCAGGTGAAGCAACCGGGTCAAGGCGATCGGAGCCCTATCCTTGTCCCGGCAAGGTCACGGCCGACCCACCAGGGGCTCCAGGCCACCGAGGCCACATCCGGCCCCCGTAGCTCAGTGGATAGAGCAGGCGCCTTCTAAGCGCTTGGCCGCAGGTTCGAGTCCTGCCGGGGGCGCACAGTCCGTGCGATCGATCGGCCCTCCGCCCAGGAGGGCCTTTTTGCTGGCCAGAGGGACTGTAGCGGGGCGGGCGTAGCGGACGCGTAAGCGCCGGACCGCCCCCGAGGTCGACTGGGAGCGGTCCGGCGGCGTCCGGCTGTCAATGTGTTTCTGCGGGTGGCTGCGGAGAATACGCGGTGAAGTTTCGAGCCCTCCAGCTCTCCTCTGCCCAGGTCGGGCAGGTCTGCGTCGCTGGCCTCGATGGGCGCCGCCCCGAGGCTGACCAGAGTCGCGGCGAGCAGCACCGGCACGCGGGGGCCAGCCCGCTCCGAGAACGGGCTGTAGCCACGTTGACGGCAGGCAGGAGCCAGCCCGATCGCAAGGGGCCATGGTTCGTCCCATGACAGTTCCCCCAAAGCCGCTACGGCGACCTCAGCCGTAGAGCTGCTAGAGGGAGGCCAGCACAGTGCTGGCTCCAGCAACAAAGCTGGCCATGGCCTCCTCAAGTTTCTCCGCCTCCCTGGACTGTGCCGACCAGAGGTCTTCTTCTGATGCCAGCACTCGCTCCATGAGGATTTGCTCTTGCTTGTACCAAAGGGATTCAAACGCGTCGGTCATTCCAGCTGCGAGCCTCTGCAATTTCGGGTCTGCAACGAGCGTGAGGTGGGTCCTGTGCGTGAAGAGCGCTCTTACTGCGACGTCCAGCTCGTGCTCTGCTGCGGCTTTCAGTTCGTCCGACTGAGACACGGCTGCCTTTCCAACTGCACCAAGCTCTAGCCGTGCTCTGCTGATCGCCTCAAGACATTGAGCACAGACATCGCGCAGCAACTGTTCACGTCGAGTAGACCGCTGCTCACGGGCCTGATGAGCCAGTTGTGTCCTCATCACCAGCCACGTGATGCTCCCCGTGAGCATGCTTGCCGCCAGTGCGGACCCAGCAGAGATCAACGCGACTGTCATCCCACCCGGCATACGTCCCCCTCCTGGGCTTGCCTCTCCCGTGCCCGATCCGGCGGGGATCCACGGGAAGCACCGAGGCGTCACGTCACGCGGTCTGGCAGACGCAGGACCCCTGACCAACTACCCAGGCAAGGGGCGATTCCCACCGGTGGCTGCGCGGTGGGATTGACTACGAGGGGGATGCGTAAGCGCCAGACCGCCCCACGAATCGACTGCGAGCGGTCTGGCACGGCCAGGCTGTCACGGAGTTAGACGTCATCTCATTTGGTGGGTCTGTGCGACGATTCGTCGGCCAGTAGGAAGCCACGAGTGGGGGGCGAAGGCCGATGAAGTACATCAATCTCGATGCGCAGGTCGGCGACCTGTCAGGGGTCTTGGACCCGAGTCGCTACCTGGAGCATCTGCCCTCGATCTCCAGTGATCTGCCGCCGGGCGCCCTGGCTTTCGCCACTGACACGGACCACTACGACTTCCGCAGCAGGCGATGCGTGAAGGATCTGACGCTCCGGGCCGTCCGGGGTACCAGCGGCGAGGAGATGGAGGTCGAGTTCCAGCACAACTGCTGGAAGCATGACCGAGACCTGGTCGTACGCTACGCAGGGGTATCCAGCTTCATCATCGTTCCCGCCGACGAGGACCGAGAAACGGACCTCGGAACTGTGATTCTCGACGAGATCATGCCCCACAGGCACGGCTGCAGCCACGAGATCGCCTGCTGGGACGGCACACTCACCATTGTCTGCCGTGACCTCCAGGCGACCTGGACCGAGACCATCTGCTCAAGCAAGTCGTAGGCGCGACAGCTCGTGGGGATTGTTGAGCGGCTGGTGCCGGATGAGCTGTGGGAGCTGTTCCAGCGGGTGGTGCCGGAGGCACCGTCGCGACCTCAGGACGGTGGGCGGCGCAGGCATGGCGACCGGGAGGTTCTGGCGGCGATCGTGTTCGTAGCCACGTCGGGCTGTACATGGCAGCAGCTACCGACAGCGTCTTTCGGGCTGTCGGGGGCGACGGCCCATCGACGGTTCAGCGAGTGGTCGAAGTCTCGGGTATGCGCCAAGCTCCACCGTGTAGTGCTCGACGAACTCGGTGCCCGCGGCGAGCTGGACTGGTCCCGTTGCGCGATCGACTCGGTGAACATGAGGGCCCTCAAAAAGGGGACCTGACAGGTCCGAATCCTGTAGACCGGGGCAAGTACGGCTCGAAGATCCACTTGATCACCGAGCGGACGGGTCTGCCCATATCCATCGGAATCTCGGGCGCGAACCTGCACGACAGCCAAGCCCTGACCCCCTTCGTCAAGGGCACTCCGCCGATCCGCTCCCGCCGTGGACGCAGGCGGCGCAAGCCGGGAAAGCTCCACGCCGACAAGGGCTACGACTACCCCCACCTGCGGCAATGGTTACGTGAGCGTGGCATCACCCACCGCATCGCCCGCAAAGGCATCGAGACCTCACAACGGCTGGGCCGACACCGCTGGATCATCGAACGCACGATGGCTTGGCCCGCCGGCTGCCGCCGCCTCCGTCGACGATACGAACACAAAGCCGACCACTTCCTCGCCTTCACTAGCATGGCACTGCGAATCAAGGTTCCGCATCAGCGTTCGTCCGCTTACGAGCGGTCACCCGGTTCCGTGAGGAAGAAGTTTTCCAGCTGGTCCTGCTGGTGAACTCGAGCCACCTTCATTGATGTGGCGGTGCCGTCCGGTCCTGGCCTGGTCTTGCGCGGTGGGCGCCGGTCGCCCCGTCCGGAGGGCGCCCGCACCGCCGTAAACGAGCCAGGTGCCGAGCGGTACCGGCTCGCGACAACGACCGGCCGGTGGCCTCGCGCGCGCCTGGGAGGTCGCGGGGGCAGCCACCGGCCGGCGCATGTGCCGGGCCGTCACGACGAGGACCAGGGCACGGGCTCCCGGTCCCGGGTGGTGGTCAGCGGGTCACGCCTGGAATTCGGTGAGGTCGATGGCGTGGACGCGCAGCGGGACGCCGTGGACCGGATGCACCGTCTCGCGCTCCGGGGCCATGCCGAGCTTGCGCATGACGTTCTCCGAGGCGTCGTTGCCGATCCGGGCGATGCTGATGATCCTGTCCAGGCCACGGTCCTGAAGGGCGAACTCCAGGGCGGCGTGGGCGGCTTCGGAGGCGTAGCCCTGGCCCCAGAACGGCCTGCCGAGGCGCCAGCCGATCTCCACGGCGGGGAGCACCTCCGGCAGGTACTCCGGCACGGACAGACCCGCGAAGCCGATCAGCTCACCGGAGGCGATGAGCTCGACGGCGAAGAGGCCGAAGCCCTCCTCGTCCCACTCCTCCTCCCACCGCTCGATGTCCTCGGCCGTCTGCTCCAGGTCGCGCACCGAACCGTCGTCGACCCAGCGCATGACCTCGGGATCCGCGTTGATCTCGGCCATGGGGACAAGATCGTCATCGGTCCAGTGGCGGAGGATGAGGCGGGGCGTGCGGATCTCGGTCATGGTGCCCATCCTGTCGAACACAGCTCCTCGACGGTAATCGGCGACTGCCGACGGGGAGCGCCGACGGCGACCCCTGGGGGCTTGGTTTGACGTATGTCAACATAGATACATATCGAATACATAGCTGCTGCTGCCGCCGCTCGAACCGGAGGTTCCCCAGGCGCCCTCACCGCTCCGGCCCCGCGTCCGGGCCCCCCGCCCGGCTCCTCCTTGGCGCGCTCGTACCGAAAGCGCAACTGTGAGGCCGGCGTCACGACACCAACTGTTCGCTCAGGCTTCGCCCGAGAACCCGGCATATCGCTGACTATCTATCCACTGGCGAAGAGGCGCCGGTGTGCCACTCGGGCCGGCATCTCGGCAACGGCGGTCGCCTGCCATCGCAGTCCGCCGCCATCGAAGAAGACCGGGAGTGCAGGGTGCAGCATCGGCGCAAGGTCCGAAGACGTTTCCTGCCCGTCGGGGCGGCTGTTGCTGCGACCGCGTGCGCGGTGACAGGCGCGGTAGTGGTGGCGATGGGCCGGCTCGACGATTCCGCGGCGGACAGCGACGATCGTGCCGTCACTCTGCCGCCCCCGGCCAATATCGCCTGTGCCCAGGAGGGGAAGGTGCCCGGCTCCGGGTCGACGGCACAGAAGAACGCGATGGAGCACTGGATCAAGGAGTACCAGCGGGCCTGTCCGTCGGTGCGGATCGCGTACAACGCTCTGGGTTCCGGCGCGGGCGTGGCCCAGTTCATGCGGCAGGCAACGGCCTTCGGTGGTACCGACGGCGCGCTGAAGCCCGCGGACGTCGAGCTGTCGAGGGATGCCTGCCCGGGCGGCAAGGCGATCGACCTGCCGATGACCGGCGGCCCCATAGCCATCGGCTACAACCTCAACGGCGTGGACGATCTCGTACTCGACGCCAGGACACTCGCGAAGATCTTCGATTCCGAGATCACCAACTGGGCCGACCCGGCGATCCGGAAGCTGAACCCGGGGGTCGAACTTCCCGATCTGACGATTCAGGCGGTCCACCGGGCCGACGACTCCGGTACCACGCAGAACCTCAACGCCTATCTTTCCGGCGCCGCCCCACGGGAGTGGCCGTACCCGAAGGAGAAGGCCTGGCAGGGCAAGGGCGGCCATTCCGCGACCGGCTCCGACGGGGTGGCGAACAGTGTGCGCAACACCGAGGGGACGATCGGCTACTTCGAGCTCTCCTTCGCCACCGGACTGAAGATCCCTACCGTCAGGATCGCCACCGGGGCCTCACGGCCTGTCGCCGCCACCCCGGAAACGGCGTCGGCCGGTATCGCCAGTGCCGAAGTGGTCGGCAAGAACAACGACCTGGCCCTGAAGTTGAACTACGCCACGCGCGCCGAGGGTGCCTACCCGATCGTCCTCGTCACCTACGAGATCGTCTGCGACGTGGGCAATCAGCCCGAGACGCTCCCCGCGTTGAAGTCCTTCCTCGCCTACACCGCCAGCGAGGAAGGACAGAAGATCCTTCCCGGCATTCATTACGCACCGCTGCCCGACAACGTCGCCGCTCGGGTGCGGAAGGTCATCGGCACACTGTCCTGACCTCGCACCGGCGGCAGCTCGGCAGGTCATGTGACGGCGGGGTTGAAGTGCGCGTCGGAGACGGGTTCGAGCCGGGGGCCTGATCGAGGAGATCGCTCCGAAGAAGACCGGCTGAGCACCCAAGGGATCCAGCACGGCCGGGACGTCATCGCACAGGCTCCGGCCGCCGTCCGGTCCACGTCCCGGTCAGCCGGCCGGGTCGAGGATCTCGCGGATGCGGCGCAGCCGGGATGTGGGGCGCGGGGCGGTGCCGCCGGGGAGGGTGAGTTCGGTGAGGCGGTCCGGCTGGAAGTACCGGAAGTAGCGGGCGCTTTCGTCGCCGTGACGGTCGGACAGCAGTCGGGCCGTCTCGTCGCGCAGGCCGCGGTGGAGCTTCGGCTGCATGCAGTAGCCCACCGCCCGGACCAGCGGGCCCAGGGTGTCCGGTGCGGCGCCCGGTACGGCGGGGGCAGCGCCCAGCTCCAGGTCCGGTACCAGGTGGTCCACGATGGTCAGCGGCATCCGGTTGCTGTTCTCGTACGGTGCGAGGCGCTCCAGGACCATCTCGGTGCCCACCCGCGCGATCGGGATGTCGTAGTACACGGAGGCGGTGAACATCGCGGTGGAGAAGCAGCCGACGACGAGCTGCGGACGGCAGCGCTCGTAGAAGGTCTCGGCGAGCAGCGGTCCGTCCAGGACGGTCAGTTCCACGCCGGCCTTGGCGGCCTCCTCGTTCAGGGCCAGCGAGTAGCGGGCGGGCGCGGTCGGGTGCGGCTTGAAGATGACCGACCGGTGCCCGGCCGCCGCGGCACCGCGCAGCATACTGACGTGAAGGTCCTCTTCCTCGTCGGCCGAGAGGATGCTGAGCGCGGCGAGGTACTGGCCCAGCAGCAGGGCGGTGGGGGCGGCCTCGACCGCTCGCGTCACCTGCCGGTCCCCGGCGGCCGATTCGGCGATCTCCGCCAGCACCTTGCGGAAGGCGCCGTCCGGTACGAGTTCCGGCTGAACGTCGAACTCGGACAGCAGCAGCGGACGCAGCCCAGGGACCAGGTCGAGGTGGAGGAGCCGCTGGATGCGGCACGCGATCAGCTGCGGCAGTTCGCCGCGGGTCGGCCCGTAGCTCATGAGGCCGTCGGCGTACACCTGGACGGGGCTCTGCGCGAATATGCCGGCGAGCGCCTTGGCGGGGTTGACCTGGATGGACTCGACGATCAACTCGACCGGTCCGCTACCCAGTCCCCATGCCGTCCGGAACGCCCGCTGCCACAGCGGGGTCTCCTCCGGACGCGGACCCCAGGAGCCCGGGTGATTGGGACGGATGGCCTCGTTCCAGTCGATCACGTCGTCGAACCGGGCGGCGATCCGGTCGTAGCCGGTCATCGCGGCGAGCCGGAGAGCCGTTTCCGGGATTTCGGCGTTGTTGGAAACCAGCAGGATCCGGCGGACGTCCTCGCGCGCGCCGAACTGCCCGGCATCGAGTGCCGCCGCCAGTGTGGCCGCTCCGTAGAGCGTCGAAACCTGGAAGATCTGAGTGCGCTGGTGCATGTCCATGGCTCAGGCGGCCCTTCTCGTGTCGCGCAGACGCTGGAGCATCGTGCTGCGTGCGGTGTCCATCGTCGCCAGGGTCTGGTCCAGCACCTGCTGGGGCATACGGTGCAGCGCATCGGCCACATTGCGCTTGAGCCGCTTGGCAACGGCCGACTCGTACTGGTCCGCCTTGTTCATATGGAAAGCGATCATGGCACAGTAGGTCCGTACAGCCTTCGGAAGAAAGCGGTCGGCCTCGGCGTCCTTGGCCACTTCTTCGAGCAATATGTCGTACGACGGGATGAAGTCCAGCTGACGGTTGTCCGTGATCTGCGTGAGGGACGTGGTGACACCGCGCCGGTAGAAGACCCCGTGCAGTCCGAGAGCCGCGTACGACGTTGCCTTCAGATGCAGGCGCCAGATCCACAACCGGTCTTCCGCGGTGCGCAGTTTCGTCTCGAACCGCGACTCGCCGTTGTCGAAGAGGCGGCGGCTGTAGATGCCGAACGGGACGAACGGGTAGTCCACCATCGTCACCATGCTCGACGGCGCGATTCCGTCCCGGGGGTTCATCACCGTGTCGCGCAGCTTGGCCGGCGCGTAGCGGATGTGGCGTGACCTGCCGGTCGCCTGCACATGGTCGGTACGGGCGAAGTCGCAGCCCAGCCTCTCGATGCCCGCCACCATGGCGCGCAGATGACCGGGCGCGTACCAGTCGTCGCCGTCCAGGAACGTGACGTAGTCCCCGGTCGCCGCGTCCAGACC
Organism: Streptomyces sp. NPDC054841; assembly: GCF_053611045.1. Classification (NCBI taxonomy): domain Bacteria; kingdom Bacillati; phylum Actinomycetota; class Actinomycetes; order Kitasatosporales; family Streptomycetaceae; genus Streptomyces; species Streptomyces sp. NPDC054841. The sequence continues at coordinate 28,996 of NZ_JBSGZO010000049.1, forward strand.
GGTGTTGCGCGCCTGGGCCACGCCCCGGTTCGTCTCGTGGCGGATCACCCTGGCGCCCGGAATCCGGCTCTGCCAGTGGTCGAGAACTTCCGGTGTGGCGTCCGTCGAGCAGTCGTCGATCAGCAGGAACTCGAAGGCCGGGTCCGCGTTGTTCGCGAGGCTGCGCATGGTGTCGGGAGCATAGATGCCGACATTGTGAAGTGGCACTATGACGGACAATTTCGGCACACGGAATCCAGACGCTCGAACACCAGTCTTTCCCGCAGAATATCCGCCCTGATACCCCGCCGGACGAGCCGAATTTGCACTGCGGGTGAATTCTTGTGGTCCTGCGAAGAAACCCGTGACGGCTTCGTCAGTCCGGTTCCTGAGCCCTCGTTCCTGAGCCTTCGATACTGAGTCCTCGTTACTGAGTCCCCGGTCCTCAGCCCCCGGTCGCCCTCGAAGGCATGCGCGGGCGGCGGTGCCACAATCCGATGGCCACCAGGGAGACCAGAGCGGCCGCGCCGACCGCGCCGCCCAGCCGCAGCCCCGGCGGCCGGAACGTACAGCTGATCGAGGTCGCCTTGCCGTCGCTCGCCTCGCCGTCGAGCGGGACGGCCAGCAGACCCAGATACCGCTCGGCGGGCACGGGAGCCGCGTCGCCCGCGGCACAGGTCCATCCGGAGATCCGCGGTACGGCGATGACGGCGGTTCCGGTGCTGCCGGCCGGCAGCTCGGCGGAGATGGTGTGGCCGGAGACGTGGACGCCGGTGGCGCCGGTCTCCGTCAGCTGCCGCACGGCCGAGTCGAGCCGGTCCTGCACCAGACACCCGACCGGCTGTCGCGGCAGGACCGGCCCGGCCGAGGAGCGCGGGGCGGAGTGCGGGTCCGCGCGCAGGTCGATCCGCACCGAGCCGGAGGCCGGGACGGTGCCGAGCGACTGCATGGCGCCCCGCACGGCCGGCAGCTTGCCGTCGAAGCTGACGGGCTTCTGTCCGTCCAGGGCGGCGGTGCCCTTGTACTCGGGCGCCCAGAAGTAGACCCGCGAGCCCGCGGTACAGGTGCCCGTGAGCGTGTCCGTACTCGCGCCCTTTGCCGTGCCCGTGGCCGTACTCGCGCCCTTGGCCGTGCCCGTGCCCGTGGTCTCGCTCGACCGGGTGAGGTCGCCCGGCACGTCGTAGACCTTGGCGCCGAGCAGCAACTCCTGGTTGGCGAAGGCGGAGTCGCCGAAGCGGACCTGTCCGTCGGGGAGCCGGACGTCCGGGCGGACGGTGACCAGCGGGGGCACGGCCGTGTCGGTGGAGGTGATCGTGGCCTCGGGTCGCTCGTCCAGCTGTACCGGCGCCGAGGGCGACGAGTGCATACGGGTGCCGATGGAGAAGATCGCGTCGGTCACCGGGTTGTCCAGGCTGACCGGGTGCCGCCCCTTGGCGTAGTAGCCGAAGCCCAGGGAGGACAGCGTGCTGGAGTAGACGTCCGCGGTGAGGCTGCTGTAGTAGTCGGCACCCTGTCCGCCGACCACCAGGACGTCGTTGCCGCCCGGAACCTCTCCGGGATCCGTACGGTGCCGCGGCCAGGCGTCCTTCTGCGCGGTCGCCCGTTCCATGTCCTCGTGCCAGGGACCCAGCCGCGGGGCCCAGGAGACCTTCTGCAACTGCTGCTGCTCGATACGGGTCCCCGTGATGGCGGTCTCACCTGCCTGGGCGGCGACGAGCAGGGCGACGGCCAGGACCGGCAGCACCCGGGCGCCGACGCCGTACCGCCTGACGAGCAGGACGGCCGCGGCGGCGAGCACGGCGAGCGCCGTGGCGGCGACGAAGGCGGGATACGTCCACCGGTCGATGTCCGCGCTCCCGCGGGCCGCGAACGTCAGCACGGCCAGCAGCCCGCCGGCGCCCAGCAGCGCGGGCAGCCGCGGCAGCCCCTGGGCCGTCGACAGCCAGGCCGCGATCAGGAGCAGTCCGCAGAGCACGAAGGTCTGGCGGTAGGGGATGCCGTTGGGAGAGGCTCCGGCGTGCCAGAGCAGATGGGTGGGCCCCCACTGCATGGACAGTGCCACCAGGCAGATCGTGGCGGTCCAGGCGACACGGACGCGGGGCGCCAGAGCGCGGTTGAAGGGCAGGGTCAGCGCCAGCGCGAGGGCCGGGGTGCCGATGTAGAGGGCGGGCGTCGCCACGCTCGAGGTGGCCGGCAGCAGCCGTGCGAACACGTCCGCCCAGGCGACGGCCGAGAAGGTCACCTCGGGAGTCGGATCCGCGACGCGGGTGGCCGAGTAGATCACCACGACGACCGGTGCGGCGAGGCCGATGCCCACGGCCACGCCCCGAGCGGCCCGCAGGAGGCCCGTCAGGCGCCTGCGGCCGGTGTCGTCGGCCGTGAGCAGCCGGACCACCAGCACGACGGCCGCCCCGATGGTCGCCATGTACGCGGTGTAGAAGTTCGCGACCCAGGCCAGTGCGACGACCAGCGGGCCCAGCACCGGGCGACGCCCGGCACGTGCCCACTCACCGACCAGGCACAGCAGCGGGAAGGCCAGCAGGCCGTCCAGCCACATCGGGACGTAGGCGCCGTAGTTGAAGGTCCAGCCGGACAGCGCGTACGCGGCCCCCAGCACGGCGGCCACCGGCCATGGGCCGCGGCGCAGTTTCAGCAGCAGGACCGACATCGCGGCACCGGCCGCGGTGATCTTGGCGACGGTGATGACGTAGAGGGCCAGTTCGGTCCGGTCCGCCGGGAAGAGCACGACCATCACGTCGAACGGGCTGCTCAGATAGGTGCCGAAGTCAGCGAGGAAGTTCGAACCGAAACCCGAGGTCCAGTTCAGGAACATGTCGCCGTCGGCCTCGCCGAGCAGCAGCTTCCGCCAGTACGCGTGGTACGGCAGGTACTGCTGGCCGAGGTCGACGATGTTGCGGGTCGTGGGCCCGAACGGGTAGCTGCCGGCCCTCAGTCCGCCGAGGCAGAAGACGACTCCGGTCAGCACGGCGGCACCGACCGCCGCCCGCAGCCGCACGCTGCGCCGGAACACCGGCATCGGCCGCCGCACGCCGCCGGAACCGCCCGGGGCACCGGGGCCACCGGGCTTCTCCCGCGCGGCCTCGTCCGCCGTCCCGGGTCCCTCTCCCGTGGTCCTCACGCGCTCGCCCTGGGCGGGCTCGGCCTCGGCAGCAGGGGGCACACGTCCTCCGGGGTGTCTTGCGCGGCGCGCGGATGCGCGGGAACGCTGAAACGCTGGAACCCAGGTTGTTCCACCGCTCGGGCTGTCGGCCATTACCGCCGAGCCGGGCAACCCGAATCCGAGCACCGGACGAGCTCTGGACGCACCGGAGGTGAACTCCGGGTGCCGCCCGGACCGCCGTGTTGCAACCGGCCGCGGCCCGGCCGGGCGCCATCCCTCCCGGCCGGGCCGTCCTGGTG
>NZ_JBSGZO010000050.1:0-32309 GCF_053611045.1 Streptomyces sp. NPDC054841
GGTATCCCCATTGCCGGTACCCCGGGCCGCTCCCCTGCCCGGGTTTCGCGGGTCAGCCGTGCGGCAGTTCGGCCTCGATCAGGTCCGCCGCTCGCTTCGTGCCGCCCTCGCTGGCCATCGAGAGCTTGATCTCGCGAAGGCGGCGGGCGACGTCCGGGTCGCCGGCCAGGGCGAGGACCGCCTCGCGGAGGGTGCCGGCGGTGGCTTCCGCCATCGGGACATGGCGGGCCACTCCCAGCGAGGCGAGCATGTCCGCGCTGCCGAACTGGTCGACGGCCTGCGGGACCGCGACCATCGGGGTGCCGGTGGCAAGGCCCTCCTGGCTGCCGCCGGCGCCCGCATGGGTGATGAACGCGTCCGCCTGCTTCAGGATCGCCAACTGCGGTACCCATGGGTGCACTTCGATATTGGCGGGAATCTCACCCAGCTCGGCGGCGTCGACGAACTTGCCGGTCTGCAGCACCACATGCCACCCGGGAAGGTCACCGAAGGCCTTCACGCACTCACGGTAGAAGCCCGGCTGCTTGGTGAAGGCCGACCCCAGCGAGACCAGCAGCACCTTCTCCGCGTCCGCCGGCCGCTGCCACGCCCCTTGTTCCCTGCGGTCGCCCTGGCAGGCGCCGACGAAGGAGTGGACGGACTCGTCGACCCGGTCGGCGTTCGGTTGCAGCGCCCTGGGGATCAGGACGATGGACCGCCGCGGGCGGCCGACGAACGGGTCCGGGTGGGTGTCGATACCGTTCTCGGCGAGCCACGACTCGAAGCGCGCGTAGTACGCCTTGCCGCGCTGCGACGCCTTGAGCCCGGCGGTCATCGGTTCGGCGACCTCCTCCTCGTACCCCTCCCAGGCGACGAGGTTCGGCGAGAGCGACACGGCGGGCACGCCCCAGCGATGGGCGAGCACGCGCGCCGGGTACGAGGTGATGTCGTGCAGGACGAGATCGGGTTCGTCCCCCGAGAACGCCTCCGCCAGCTGCGGCAGCACCTGGATCGCGTCGTTCAGGAACGGCTCGATGTTGTCGATCAGCTCCGTACCCCACTCCTCCGGCTCGTCCTCGGTCGGGAGCGTGGAGGTGTAGATCACCGGCTGGGCGCCTGTGACGGCGACCTTCCCGGCAAAGGACGGCGGGATCGCGTAGCTGACGCGATGCCCGCGGGCCACGAGCTCCCGGATCACTTCGAGACTCGGGTTCACGTGCCCGTGTGCGGCGATGGAGAACATGGCGATGTGGGCACGCTTCGGTTCGGTCATGCCCGCAACCGTAAACGAGACGAGACGTCTCGTGCAAGCGTGAATCCGCGGAGGACCCGCCGGAGTCGTCCGGGCCGGCTGGATCCCGCCACGTGTGCCGGTCTACTGCCGCTGGTAGCGGGCCAGCACCAGATTGCCGTCCTCGACGAGGCGTTGCTCCAGCTCGGCGCGGTCGATGCCGCCGGAGTAGTACTCCTGGAGCGCCGGCGTCGCCACCTTGTCCTTCCACTCGGGATAGCCCCGCACCGACTGCGCGGGCGCCGGACGAAGATGCTTCGCGAGCGCCGCGCCCGTCGCCCAGCCGTCCTCCGGGGTGTGCAGCGCGGGGTCGGCGAGCGCCTGCGTGCCCGTCGGGAGCATCCAGTCGCCCTTCGCCAGCCGCACCATGTTCCGCGGCTGCAGCAGGAAGTCGATGAACTCCACCGCTTCCTTCTTGTGCGGGCTGTCCTCTGCGACCGACAGGGTCTGGGGGCTGACGCCCTGCGCGAGCCCCTCGCTGCCGGCGGGCGCGGGCAGCACCGTCCACTCGAATCCCTTGGGCGCCTGCTGCACGACCTGCTGCCGGTACGAGAAGCCGAGCGGAACCATCGCGTACTTGCCGCCGAAGAAGCCGGGGAGCGCGTCGGAGCCGCCCCCGCCGAGCGCCGTGCCGGCCGCGGACGAGTCCACGTGGACCTGGTCGTGGACGGTTTCGGGGACCACCGCGTCGGCGTCCGTGAACTCGATGCGCACCCGCCCGTCCTCACCGCGCTGGAACATCCGCCCGCCCGCCGAGAGCCCGAGGTTGAGCGTGGCCGAAACCGGGTCCTTGAACGGCCAGGCGACCGCGTACTTCTCATGACCGAGCCATGCGGTCATCTCCTTGCCGATTTCCCGGAACTCGGCCCAGCTCCAGGGCTTCTCGGGGGTCGGTATGCGGACACCGGACGCGTCGAGGAGTGTCTTGTTGGCGATGAGGACGCGCGGCTCCTGGAGAAACGGGACGCCGTAGACGCCGTCCCCGAAGGTCGTCGTCCGCCAGCTCTGCTCCGGGATGTCGGCGGCGAGCCGGGCGGGCAGCAGCTCGCGCAGATCGGCGAGGTAGCCGCCGTAGGCGAAGTCCGCGAGGTCGTCGGAGGCGTCATGGATGATGTCCGGCGCCTCGCCGCCCTCGAAGGAGGTGAGCAGCTGGTCGTGGACGCTGTCCCAGCTGCCCTGGACGTACTCGACCCGGACGTCGGGATGCGTCGCGTTCCACTCCTTCACCAACTCCTCGTTGGCGGCGACGGACTCCTCCTGCCAGGCCAGGGACTGGAAGCGGAGCGTGATCTTCCTTTCGTCGCCGTCCGGGGAGCAGCCGGTCAGCAGCAGCGCCAGTGCGGTGGCCACAGCGGCCAGCATCCGTCCCCGTACGCACCTCGGCCCGTGCACCGGTCGGCGCGTCGGTCCGTGCATCGATCCGCGCATCGGTCCGTGCATCAGCTCTTCACCGCCCCGGCCAGCATGCCGCCCGTGATCCGTCTCTGGATGACCGCGAAGATCACCAGGGAGGGGACCGTCGCGAGGAACGCGGCCGCGGCGAGCGGCCCGAGGTCGGCGACGCCCTCCGCGCCGAGGAAATGGGTGAGGACGACCGGCAAGGTCTGCTTCTGCGGGGTCTTGAGCAGGACGAGCGCGAAGAAGAACTCGTTCCACGCGGTGATGAACGCGAACATCGCGGTGGCCACGATCCCGGGCGCGAGCAGCGGCGCGGTGACCGAGACGAGCGTACGGGTCCGGCCCGCGCCGTCGACCGCCGCGGCCTCCTCCAGTTCGGCCGGCACGGCCCGTACGTATCCCGTGAGCATCCAGAGCGCGAACGGCAGCGACCACACGACGTACACCAGGACCAGACCGGCCAGGGTGTTGATCAGCTGGAGGTTCTTGAGGATCAGGAACAGCGGGATGATCAGCAGGACGAACGGGAACGCCTGGCTGACGACGACCCAGCCGGTGGCGGCCTTCGCGAGCCGGGTGCGGTGACGGGCCATCACATAGGCCATCGGCGTCGCGATGACGACCGCGACGGCCGCCGCGCTCAGGGCGACGATCAGGCTGTTCACGGCGGCCTGGAGGAGCGGCTGCTCGTCGAAGGCCTGCCGGAAGTTGGCGAGCGTGGGGTCTTCCGGGATCCAGGTGGGGTGGAGCGAGCCGAGTTCGCGGGGCGGCTTGAAGGCGGTGGAGATCAGCCACAGGAAGGGAAAGGCGAGGAAGACCAGATAGGCGAGGAGTGCGAGGTACTGGCCGGCGCGTGCGGCCCGGCCGGTGCGCATGCTCACTTCGTGTCACCACCCCTCAGCCGGCCCACCAGGTAGAGGGCGAGCATCACCGATATCACCGCGACCATGACGCAGCCCATGGCCGCGGCGTAGCCGAACTGGCCGTAGCGGAAGGCCTCTTCGTAGGCGAAGAGCATGGGGAGGCGGGTGCGGCCGCCGGGTCCGCCGCCGGTCAGGACATAGACCAGCGCGAAGGAGTTGAAGTTCCAGATGAAGTTGAGCGCGGTGACGGCGAGGGCGACGGGCCTGAGGGCGGGCCAGGTGACGGTACGGAACCGTCGCCAGGCGCCGGCGCCGTCGAGGGCCGCGGCCTCGTGGAGCTCCTGGGGGGTGTTCTGGAGTCCGGCGAGGAGGGCGACGGTGGTCTGCGGCATGCCGGACCAGACGCCGACGACGATCACGGCGGGGAGTGCGGTGGCGAGGCCGGTCAGCCAGTCGCGGCCGTCACCGAGGCCGAGATCGCGGATGGTCTCGTTGAGGATGCCGGCGTCGGGGTTGTAGACGAGGCGCCACATGATGCCGACGACGACCTCGGGCATCGCCCAGGGAATGATCGCGAGGGCCCGGGCCAGCCAGCGGAAGCGGAGGTTCTGGTTGAGCAGCAGCGCGAGACCGAGGGCGAGCGCGAACTGCGGGACGGTCACCCCGACCGCCCACAGCAGTCCGATCCGGAACGAGTCCCAGAACAGCGTGTCGTGGAGCAGGTCCTGGAAGTTGAGCGTGCCGGTCCACTGGGTGGCCTGCGTGCGGCCGGACTGGGCGTCGGTGAAGGAGAGCGCGACGCCGTAGAGCAGCGGGCCCACGCTCAGCACAAGGATCGGGATCAGCGCGGGGAGGACGAGGAACCAGGCTCCGAAGTCCGTGCCGGGGCGACGCGCTCCGGGTCGCGGTTTCGGGCTCGCTCTGCCGGACCGTTCCGTTGCAGTCGCCAATGTCACGGATTCGACCCCTTTATGAAGTTGAACCGGCCCTCGTCATCGTGCTGACGGACCGTCGGTTCGTCAACCCGGCCTGCACGAATGCGAGAATTCGCGCCATGGACGAGACACGCGCACGCGAGGTGCTGACGGCGGCCGGGCTGGCGGGGAGCGGCCGGCTGCTGGCGCTGGGCGAGAACGCGGTGTTCGCGAGCGGCGACGTGGTGGTGAAGGTCGGGCGGAGCGCGGAACTGCTGGAGCGTGCGGAGCGCGAGCTGGCGGTGGCCGGGTGGCTGGAGGAGGCGGGCGTGCCGGCGGTACGGGCCGCGGAGCCGAAGACCCGCCTGGTGGAGGGGCATCCGGTGACGGTCTGGCACCGGCTGTCCGAGGCCGTACGTCCCGCCGAGCCGCGTGATCTCGCCCCACTGCTGCGGCAGGTGCACGCGCTGCCCGCCGCGCCGTTCGCGCTGCCCCGCCGGGAGCTGCTCGGCGGTGTGGAGCGCTGGCTGCGGCTGGCGGGTGACGCGATCGATCCGGCGGACGCGGCGTATCTGCGGGAGCGCCGGGACGGTTTCGCCGCGGCGGCGGCCGCGCTCGTCCCGCACCTCGTGCCGGGACCGATCCATGGTGACGCCCTCCCCCGCAATGTGCACATCGGCCCGGACGGGCCGGTCCTGGTCGACCTGGAGACCTTCTCCTCGGACCTGCGCGAGCACGACCTGGTGGTCCTCGCCCTCTCCCGCGACCGGTACGGGCTGGACCCGGCCGCGTACGACGCCTTCACGGACGACTACGGCTGGGACGTCCGCCGCTGGGACGGCTGCGCGGTGCTCCGCGGCGCCCGCGAGACGGCGAGCTGTGCCTGGGTGGCCCAGCACGCCCCTTCGAATCCGAAGGCGCTGGCCGAATTCCGCCGCCGCGTGGCCTCGTTGCGTGACGCCGACACCCAGGTGCGCTGGTATCCGTTCTGACATCGTGGTCCGGGAAACTCGACCTGGCTCGGCTCCCTTCCATGAATGACCTTCCATGAACGACCTTCCATGTCTTCCACGAACGGCATGAATGATCGGAGTGTTGTCATGCGTGTCGAACTCAGCGAGGTGACCCTCGAGGTCCGCACCGGCGGCGCCGGGCCGGCCGTGCTCCTGGTGCACGGCTTCCCGGACACCCACGACTGCTGGCGCCACCAGGTGGCCGCACTGGAGGCCGCCGGCTACCGCACCATCGCCCCCGATCTCCGCGGCTTCGGCGGCTCGGACCGCCCGGAGGGCACCGACGCCTACGCCCCGGCCCGGTCCGTCGCCGACCTGCTGGAGCTGCTCGACCGGCTGGAGGTCGAGCAGGCCCATCTCGTCGGCCACGACTGGGGCTCGGGCATCGTCCAGCATCTGGCCATGACCGCTCCGGAGCGGGTGGCGAGCCTGAGCATTCTGTCCGTGGGGCACCTCGCCGCGCTGCGGGACGCCGGCTGGGAACAGCGCCAGAGGTCCTGGTACATGCTGCTGTTCCAGCTTCCGGGCATCGCCGAGGAGTGGCTCTCCCGCGACGACTTCGCCCACTTGCGCGAAGCGCTCGGCGAGCACCCCGACCGCGACGGGATCGTCGCCGGTATGCGCGAGCCCGGCGCGCTCACCGCCGCCCTGTCGGTGTACCGCGCGGGTCTGCCGCCCGAGATGATGTTCGGCCCCGAACTGCCGCTGCCGCCGCTCCCCGGCCCCGTGCTGGGAATGTGGAGCACGGGCGACCGCTTCCTCACCGAGCGGTCGATGACCGGTACGGAGAAGCATGTGGCCGGCTCCTGGCGCTACGAACGGGTCGAAGGGGCCGGGGCACTGGCTCCAGCTCGACGCCCCGGACCGGATCAACGCGGTTCTGCTCGACTTCATCGGCGAGGTGCGGACCAGGGGCGCGGCCGCCGGCTGACCGTCCCGTCCGTCAGCGGGTGCCGGCGACCAGCTCGCGCAGCGGCCAGGAACTCTCCACCACCGCGTCCGCGTCGCCCTTGCGGCGGAGGAAGTCCTGGAAGTCCGCCGCCCACTCCGCGTACCAGCGCACCTGGCGGGTGTGCAGCTCGGCCGGTGCGAGAGCCGCCACCGACGGGTGGCGGTCCGCTATCGCGCCGGCCACCTGCACCGCCGCCAGCGCGTCCGCGAGCGCCTCGTGGGCGCCGTCGAGGACCACTCCGTACTCCGCGCAGACCGCTTCCAGCGTGCGCTTGCCGCGCCGGTAGCGGTCGACCGCGCGGTCGATCGTGTACGGGTCGACGACCGGGCCGATGTCCGTGCCGCCGAGCCGCTCGGACAGGGACGGCAGCCCGTGACGGGCCAGCTCCGCCGAGAGCAGCGTGAGGTCGAAGGCCGCGTTGTACGCGACGACCGGGACGCCCTGCGTCCAGTGCTCCGTCAGCGCCTCGGCGACCTGGTCCGCCACTTCGCGCGCCGGCCGGCCCTCCGCCGCCGCCCGCTCGCTGCTGATGCCGTGGATCGCCGACGCCTGCGCCGGGATCCGGATCCCCGGATCGGCCAGCCACGTCCGCCGCCCGGTCGTCTCGCCGCCCCGCACGACGACGACCGCCGCCGTCACGATGCGTGCATCCAGCGGGTCGGTGCCGGTCGTCTCCAGGTCGAAACCGGCCAGCGGCTCGCGGTGCCAGGTCATGATCACGCCCCCCTCTTCCAGTGGTACTGGCGAAACTCTCGCACGTGGCACTGACAGCCGGGGCACGGGGCAGCCGGGTCACCGGCGGTCAGGACGACGACGACCGTACTGAGAGTCAGGAGACCCACCGTCAGGACACCGGCCGTCAGGACACCGGCCGTCAGGACACCGGCCGTCACGGCACTGGCCGTCAGGACCCCGACCGTCAGGACACCGGCCCTCAGGACCCCGACCGTCAGGACACCGGCCGCGAGTCGGTCCACACGGACTCGAACTCCTCCCGGTACGTCTGGAAGAGCCCGTTCTCGCTGTCCTGACCCGACCGCACCACCGACCGGCCCGCGCCCCGCAGCACCAGCACCGGCGCCTCCATGCCACGGGCCCGCCGCAGATACGGCTGCACGACGGCGAGCCCGTCAGGACCGTCCCCGTCGACGAGATACGCCGTGAACCGGGGCGTCTCGTCGAAGACATGGATCTCGAAGGCTCCCGGGTCGCGCAGCTTCGACCGCACCCGCCGCATATGGAGGATGTTCATCTCCACCGAGCGGCTCAACTCACCCTTCTTCAGGCCCAGTTCCCGCTCGCGCCGCTTGACCGCGCTGCTCGCCGGGTTGAGGAAGAGCAGCCGCACCCGGGCACCGGACTCGGCGAGCCGGACCAGCCGGCGCCCCGAGAAGTTCTGCACGAGCAGGTTCAGGCCTATGCCGATGGCGTCGAGTCGCCGCGCGCCCCCGAAGAGGTCCTCGGCCGGCAGCTGCCGCTGCAGCCGCACCCGGTCGGGATGGACGGACACCACGTCCGCGTACCGGTCCCCCACCAGGTCCTCGACCGCGTCGACCGGCAGCCGGTCCGCGGACGGCACCCCGGCGCCGCTGCCGAGGATCTCCAGCAGCCGGGCCGAGGCCCGTTCGGCCTGGGCCAGCACGGTCTCGCTCAGCGCGCGGTTGCGGGAGACCACATTGCGTGCGACCTCCAGCTCGTCCAGAGCCAGCTCCACCTCGCGCCGGTCGTCGAAGTACGGCTCGAAGCAGGGCCAGTGCTGGACCATCAGCTCCCGCAGCTGCGGGAGGGTGAGGAAGCTGAGCACGTTGTCGTCGGCCGGGTCGAGCAGATAGCCCTTGCGACGGGAGACCTCGCGCACGGCGACGGCCCGCTGCACCCACTCCTGTCCGGCGGGACCCGCGGCGGCGACGACCCAGTCGTCGCCGTGCACGGGTTCGTAGATGGGACGCAGCACGGCGGCCACGACGGCCCGCAGCCGCTGCTCGACCAGATTCAGCCAGATGTAGGCCCGCCCGGCCCGTTGAGCGCGCGTACGCACCTCGCTCCAGGCGTCCGCGCCCCAGTCCAGTTCGGGCCCGATCTGCGATCCCATCTCCACCGGCCGGGCGAGGGACACCGCGCCGGGCGGGACGTCAGCGGAGTCCCCCTCGTGACCCGCGTCACCGGGGGGTAGCTCCAGCCCTCCCGAGCTCACCCGCGCACCGCCTTCTGTTCCCGGACGCCCGTCTTCAACGATCAAGGAAGGGTACTCCGCGAGCGGGAGGCGGTGCAGCCGGATCCACAGGCTCCTTTCTCAACTCCCGATGTCGGGTGCTCCGTTCTGGTCGGCGAGATCTGCCGGAGTGAGGGGATTCATGGCGGTTACGTCCCTGGGTGCGAGCTGGAAGCCCTGCCAGTGGACCGGCATCGGCTGCTGGTCCTCGTCCCGGGCGATGTGGTGGAACCCGATGTTGACCCAGAGGGCCGGGTTGGTCAGGGCTTCGCCGTTGACCCACTTCTCCACGTTGTCGGGCGCGTCTCGCCCGCAGTTGAGCGTGTTGTTGCTGGCGAACTGCTCACAGGCGCGGTTCTGGGTGAAATAGACGTCGTGCTGGGTGAAGGGACGGCCGGCGTGCTTGGCGGACGGCCCGGGCACGATCTCGTAACTGCGGGCGTGGCCGTCCTTGTTCTTGCCGGTCTCGCTCACCACGCGCCACCAGCGCATCGCCTTCGCGTCCCCGGCGAGCTCCTTGGTGACGGGCGTACGGGTGGTCTTCGTCGTCGGGCTGCCGGTGCCGACGGGCGGAGTGACCGCCGAGTCGTACTGCTCGATCCGGTCCTTCGTGCTGCCGTCGAGGCCGAAGTTCAGCCGCCAGAAGACATTGTGGCTGTGGCTGGTCGAGTAGTCCTTGGCACCCTTGCCGATGGGCCAGCCGCGCCCGTCGCCCGCGTTGTAGTCACCCGGTGAGAGGCTGCCGGTGGCCCCGACGTTGGCGGATATCGTCCCGTCGGAGGAGAAGCGCCACTCGGTGATGTACTCGTACCAGGACACCTTGTTGACGGTGTAGAGGAGCAGGTCCTTGCCCTCCTCCTGCCAGACCTTGGTGCCCTCGTCGTTCGCCATGCGGTAGGCGTGGCCGCGCGATCGTGTGGTCATGCACAGGCCGTTGACCTGGCCGATGTCGGGGACCTTGACCGACTGGATGGTCCCACCGGGGCACTCCGTGGCCTGGAGGTTCTGCAGGCCGTAGCCGAACCCGAAGCCGGTGAGGTCGTCGTACTCGGCCTGCCCGTCGTCGTAGGGCACGTGGACCTGCGCCAGCTTGGCGCTGTTCAGCACCTGGATCGGCTGGGGCTCGCTCCTGGGCTGGTAGCTGACCTTGTCCAGGACCAGTCCGGCGGAGGAGTCGTAGTGCCAGCACATGCGCCAGGTGGTGCCGCCGGCGAGGGTCTGGCTGATCCGGTACGGCGCGCTGCAGCCCGGTGACGGCGGTGGGGTGGGGCCCTGGGGGGCGGCGGCCTGGGCCGTGGGGCCCGCGGCCGTCAGCGCGCCGCCCAGCAGGACGGCTGCGGCGGCCACCGACGCCGGCTTGCGGGCGGCCCGGACCGGTGTGCGGACACGCGAGAATCTGCTCTTGTCCATGCGAAGCGGAACCCCTCAGGCAGAAGGCGTACGGACGACGGTGCGGGCGCTCAGATCGACGACCAGGTCCCTGGTGTCGATCCACGGCCCGTTGGTGATCTTGGTGACGACGCGCACGCAGCGGTGCACTCCGCAGGAGCTGAGCTGCTGCGGGATCCGCGCCTCCCGGTCCTTGCGGTAGACGAAGCCGCTCAGGGTGAGCGGCTGCGGGGAGGTGAGCGCGCTGCCGGTGGCGTCCTTGTAGTCCGCCTTCAGTCCGGCGCCGAGCGGGTTGGCCAGTATCAGCTCGACGGCCTCCTTCAGCTCCTCGCGGTGCGGGGAGGGCTGCACGCCCTGCTGCGCGGCGCGGCTGTCCACCTTCCCCGTGGTGAGATTGACCGTCGCCGTGACGAGCTGGTCGGTCTTGTAGTCGTAGTACGACACGACGGCGCGGCGCGGCGGAGTGGCGAGGGCCGCCTCGGACGGCTGCTGCTCGGCCAGATCGGTGGTGAGGAACTGCGGGCCGCGGCCGCCCGTCACGTTCTCACCGGTGCGCGCGGCCGGCGCCGCCGCCAGCTGTTTCGCCCGCTTCAGCTCGTCGTCGGTGAGCGGATCGCGGCCGAAGCCCTTCTCGCCCTCTTCGGGGGCCGCCGCGACGACGCCGGGTTCGGGTGCCGAGGCTCCGGTGCCCTGTCCCTGCGTGCCCGGGTCCCGCCCCCCGGACGCGGCGGACCGGCCGCCAGGGCCGCCTTCCGCTCCTGCCGTGCCCGGCAGGGTGATGGCGACCATCACGGCGGTACCCGTCACCGCAATGGCCGTGCCCGCCACCACCTTCCCCAGGTGGCGGCGCACTAGATTGCGCACATTTCCCCCCTCTTCCATGTGGTCACCCGGTAGGACGGTGGTAAGTCCTAGGAGGTTGCCCATCTTTCGGGGAGGATCTGGCCGAAGAGGTCCCCAGCACCCGGATCAGAAGTGGAAGAGTCTTATCTATGCAGGTCTGGCCGGGACAGGCGTATCCGCTCGGCGCCACGTACGACGGCGCCGGCACCAACTTCGCGGTCTACTCCGAGGCCGCGCACCGTATCGAGCTGTGTCTGCTGCACGACGACGGCTCGGAGACGGCCGTCGAGCTGCGCGAAACCGATGCGTTCGTGCGCCATGCGTATCTGCCGGGCGTGATGCCGGGACAGCGGTACGGATTTAGGGTGCACGGCCCGTACACGCCGGAGCGCGGGCAGCGGTGCAACTCGGCGAAGCTGCTCCTCGACCCGTACGCGCGGGCCATGAGCGGACGCATCGCCTGGGGCGAGGCGGTGTACGGCTACCACTTCGGCAGACCGGACTCGCGCAACGACCTCGACTCCGCCCCGCACACGATGGCCTCCGTGGTGGTCAATCCGTACTTCGACTGGGGCGACGACCGGCCGCCCCGCACCGACTACCACCGCACGGTGATCTACGAGGCCCATGTGAAGGGCCTGACGATGCTGCATCCGGCGCTGCCGGAGGAGCTGCGCGGGACGTACGCGGGTCTCGCGCATCCCGAGGTGATCTCGCATCTGACGGAACTGGGCGTCACCGCGCTGGAATTGATGCCGGTGCACCAGTTCGTGAACGACCACCGGCTGGTCGACACGGGGATGAACAATTACTGGGGCTACAACACGATCGGGTTCTTCGCCCCGCACAACCGCTACGCGTCCTGGGGCGACCGGGGCCAGCAGGTGCTGGAGTTCAAATCGGCGGTACGGGCGCTGCACCAGGCGGGGATCGAGGTGATCCTCGACGTCGTCTACAACCACACGGCGGAGGGCAATCATCTCGGCCCGACGCTCTCCTTCCGGGGCCTGGACAACGCCTCGTACTACCGGCTGTCCGAGGACCGCCGCTACTACACGGACACCACCGGCACCGGCAATTCGCTGCTGATGCGCTCACCGCACGTGCTCCAGCTGATCATGGACTCGCTGCGCTACTGGGTCACCGAGATGCATGTCGACGGCTTCCGCTTCGATCTCGCGGCGACGCTGGCCCGGCAGTTCCACGAGGTGGACCGGCTGTCGTCGTTCTTCGACCTGGTGCAGCAGGATCCGGTGGTCAGCCAGGTGAAGCTGATCGCCGAGCCGTGGGACGTCGGCGAGGGCGGCTACCAGGTGGGGAACTTCCCGCCGCTGTGGACCGAATGGAACGGCAAGTACCGCGACACGGTGCGGGACTTGTGGCGCGGCGAGCCGCGCACCCTGGCGGAGTTCGCCTCCCGACTGACCGGATCGTCGGACCTCTACCAGGACGACGGGCGCCGGCCGCTCGCCTCCGTCAACTTCGTGACCTGCCACGACGGCTTCACCCTCAATGACCTGGTCTCGTACAACGAGAAGCACAACGAGGCCAACGGGGAAGGCAACCGGGACGGGGAGAGCCACAACCGGTCGTGGAACTGCGGGGCGGAGGGCGACACCGACGATCCCGCGGTGCAGGAGCTGCGGGGCCGCCAGATGCGCAACTTCATCGCGACGCTGATGCTGTCCCAGGGCGTGCCGATGCTCAGCCACGGCGACGAGTTCGCCCGCACCCAGCACGGCAACAACAACGCGTACTGCCAGGACGGTGAGCTGTCCTGGGTGCACTGGCCGGCGTCGACCGAGGAGGAGCAGGGCTCGCTGCTGGCCTTCACCCGGGCGATGGTCTGGCTGCGCCGCGATCACCAGGTGTTCCGGCGCAGGCGCTTCTTCCACGGCCGGCCGGTGGAGGGCACGCACGACGAGCTGTCGGACATCGCCTGGTTCACTCCGGAGGGCGGGGAGATGACGGCCCGGGACTGGCAGGCCGCCCACGCCAGGGCCCTGACGGTGTTCCTGAACGGCCATGCGATCTCGGAGCCCGGCCCGCGCGGCGAGCGGATCTCCGACGACTCGTTCCTGCTGATGTTCAACGCGAGCGCGGAGGACCGGGACTTCGCGGTGCCGGTGAACCATGGGCGCCAGTGGCAGGTGGTGGTGGACACGGCACGACCGGAGGGCGTTGCGCCGGGTCAGGGGCCGAAGGTGGCGGCGGGTGACCGGGTCAGGATGATCGGGCGGAGCCTGACGGTGCTGAGGAGGCCGGCCTGACGGTCCGGCGTTCGTCATATCAGGTGAACGTCACGCGGTAATCCCTGCCGGCGCACGAGCCGATGACACAGAAGCCCGCGATGCGGGTACGTACGTTCGCATGACGCCCACCGCCACCTACCGTCTCCAGCTCCAGCCGGACTTTCCCTTCCGGGCCGCCGAGGCGGCGGTTCCGTACCTCGCCGGACTGGGGATCTCGCATCTGCATCTGTCACCGGTGCTGGAGGCGATGCCGGGTTCGACGCACGGCTATGACGTCGTGGACCACGATCGGGTACGGGAGGAACTCGGCGGCGAGGAGGGGCTGCGGTCCCTCGCCCGCACGGCTCGCGAGCACGGACTCGGACTGGTGCTCGACATCGTGCCCAACCACATGGCCGCCGTGCCGCGCCACAACAAGGCATTGTGGGAGGTGCTGCGGGAAGGCCCCGGGTCGCCGTACGCACGGTGGTTCGACATCGACTGGGACGCGGGCGGCGGCAGGGTTCTGATGCCCGTGCTGGGCAGACGGCTCGGGGACGAACTCGGAGCGCTGCGGGTGGAGGGGCGGGTCCTGCACTACGGCGAACACACGTTGCCGGTGCGGGAGGGCACCGAGGAGCTCCCCCTGCCGGAGCTGCTGGACGCCCAGTGGTACCGGCTCGGCTGGTGGCGGCTGGCCAGGACCGAACTCAACTACCGGCGTTTCTTCACCATTTCGGAGCTGATCGGGGTACGGGTGGAGGATCCGGAGGTCTTCGCCGCCACCCACGCCAAGATCCTGGAACTGGTACGGGACGGTGTCGTCGAGGGCCTGCGGATCGACCATCCCGACGGGCTGGCCGACCCCGAGGAGTACCTGCACCGGCTGCACGAGGCCACCGGCGGCTGCTGGACCATCGTGGAGAAGATCCTCACCCGGGACGAGCACCTGCCGGCCGGCTGGCCGGTCGCCGGAACGACGGGCTACGACGCGCTGCACCGGATCGACGGGCTCTTCACCGACCCCGAGGGCGCCGAGGAACTGCTCCGCGGATATCAGGACTACGCGTCGCCCGGCGGCGACCGGGGTGGCTTCTGGGGTGCGACGGTGCGCCGCGCCGCGTTCAAGGTGGTGACGCACCAGCTGGTCGCGGAGACCGAGGCGCTCGCCCGCCTGGCCGAACGGGTGTGCGCTGCGGACCCGGCGCTGCACGACCACGCGCCCTGGGCGCTGCGCACCGCGATCCGGGAGCTGCTGGTGCGGGTGCCCGTCTACCGGCCGTACCGCACCGGGGGCGAGGCGGTCCTGACGGCGGACGCGGCGCTGCGGGCGAAGGCGGCGTTCGCCGTCGCCGAGGAGGCCGAGGCGGTCGATGTGATCCGGGACCTGGCGCTCGGCCGGCTCGGTGACGGCCCGGAGCAGACGGCCTTCCGGGCCCGCTTCGCGCAGACGTCGTCGGCGCTGCGTGCCAAATCCGTCGAGGACACGGCCTACTACCGCTACACCCCGCTGATCTCGGCGAACGAGGTGGGCGGTGATCCGGGGTGCCCGGGGGTGAGCCCCGGGGAGTTCCATGCGTACTGTGCCCGGCTGGCCCGGGACTGGCCGGCCACCGGCACGGTGCTGTCCACGCACGACACCAAGCGCAGCGCGGATGTCCGGGCCAGGATCGCGCTGCTGTCGGAGTGCCCGGAGCGGTGGGAGCGGCTGCTGACGGGCCTGGCCTTCACGCCGGCGCCCGATCACCATCTCGCATGGGTGGCGTGGCAGACGGCGTTCGGTTTCGCGATGCCGTATCCGCAGCGGATCGGTCCCGCCCTGCTCAAGTCGGTACGGGAAGCCGGACTGCACACCAGCTGGACCGAGCCCGATGCCTCGTACGAGCGGGCCGTCAACGATTTCGTGGACGCGGGACCGGCCGGGCCACCGCTGTACACGGTGGTCCTGCTGGCCCGGGAACTCGACCCGTACTGGCTGGCCAACGTGCTGGGTGCGGCGCTGGTGCAGCTGACCATGCCGGGGGTGCCCGAGCTGTACCAGGGCACCGAGCACGTCTACCTGGCGCTGGTCGACCCCGACAACCGCGGGCCGTTCCGGGAGAGCTCCGCGGACGAGAAGGCACGGCTCACGCGGGCCGCGCTGCAACTGCGCCGCCGGCGCCCGGAGGTGTTCGGCGAGTCGGGCACGTATCGGAGCCTGGCGGCGGACGGGCCGGCGGCCGCGCACTGTCTGGCCTTCTGCCGCTCGGGCGAGGTCGTGACGGCGGTGACCCGGCTCTCGCTGCGGCTCGACGAGTCGGGCGGCTGGGGCGACACGTCGCTGGAGCTCCCTGAGGGGCGGTGGACCGATGTGCTGGCACCGGAACGGGAGTTTTCGGGTGGGCGGGTGCCGCTGACGGAGCTCTTCGCCGAGCGGCCGGTGGCGCTGCTGGAGAGGGCGGCGGGGAGCCGGGGGGCGTCCCGCCACCGGGGGTGAGGCTCAGGGCGCGTCAGCGGCTTCAGGCGCTGCGACGCCCGCGCGGTCGGCGGGTCGGCGCCCCTTGGGCTGCTGCGGTTCGGGTTGTGCGGGCACCGTCGGCAGGGGGCGCTCCACCGGCGCGGACACCGTGAGGGCGAGCGGCTCGCCGTGGTGCAGGACCGTCAGCGGGTCACCCTCCACCAGGGTGTAACGGGCCGTCGTGCGGCGGATGTCCACCCGCAGTCTGCGCCCCCGCACCAGCACGGTGAACTTCAGGCCGGACAGGCGCTCGGGCAGCCTGGGGGCGAAACCCAGACGGCCCTGCGTACCGGCCTCGCCCTCGTGGCGGCGCATTCCCCCGAGCCCGAACACCAGGGCCAGCCATGTGCCCGCGAGGGAGGCGATGTGCAGCCCGTCGCGGGTGTTGTGTTCCAGGTTCTCCAGGTCCATCAGGGCCGCTTCACCCAGGTAGGCGTAGGCGAGCCGGAGGTGCCCGGTCTCCGCGGCCATGATCGCCTGGCAGCACGCCGAGAGCGAGGAGTCCCGCACGGTCAGCTGCTCGTAGTAGGCGAAGTTACGGGCCTTCTCCTCGGGCGTGAAGGCGTCCGGGCACGTCACCATGGCGAGGACCAGGTCCGCCTGTTTGACGACTTGTTTGCGGTAGAGGTCGAAGTAGGGGAAGTGCAGCAGCAGCGGGTACTGCTCCGGTGAGGTGGCGTCGAAGTCCCAGCGCTGGAACGCGGTGAACCCGGCCGACTGCTCGTGCACGCCGAGCGCCTCGTTGTACGGCACGGCGATCCGGGCGGCGGCGTCCCGCCAGGCCGCGGTCTCCTCGTCGTCGACCCCCAGTTCCTCCGCCCGGTCGGCGTGACGCGCCGCCGTCTCCGCGGCGGCCACCAGGTTCCGTCGCGCCATCAGATTGGTGTAGAGGTTGTCGCGGGCGATGGCGCTGTACTCGTCGGGGCCGGTGACGCCGTCGATGTGGAAGACGCCCTCCGCGTCGTGGTGGCCGAGCGAGTGCCAGAGCCGCGCGGTGTGCACCAGCAGCTCCAGACCCGGTCCCCGCTCGAACGTCTCGTCCCCGGTGGCGAGCACGTACCGCAGCACCGCGTCGGCGATGTCGGCGTTGACATGGAAGGCGGCCGTGCCCGCCGGCCAGTAGGCGGAGCACTCCGCGCCACTGATGGTCCGCCACGGGAACGCCGCTCCGGCCAGGCCGAGCTGATGAGCCCGGTCCCGCGCCGCGGGCAGGGTCGCGTGCCGCCAGCGCAGGACCGGGCCGACGGCCTGGGGCGCCGTGAAGGTGAGCACGGGGAGGACGAAGGACTCCACGTCCCAGAACGAGTGTCCGTCGTAGCCCGTCCCCGTCAGGCCCTTGGCGGGGATCGCCCGCTCCTCCCCGCGGGCCGCCGCCTGGAGGACGTGGAACAGCGCGAAGCGCACGGCCTGCTGGATCTCCGCGTCACCGTCCACTTCGACGTCCGCGCCGGACCAGAAGTTGTCCAGATAGGCCCGCTGCTCGGCGAGCAGTCCCTCCCAGCCGGTGCTCCGGGCGGCGGCGACCGCGCCGTCGACCTGGTCGTGGAGGGCGGGCAGCGACCTTTCGGCGGACCAGCCGTACCCTACGAACTTCACCAGCCGCAGCCGCTCGCCGGGCGCCAGTGTGGCGGTGACGGTGAGCCTGCTGACGTCCGGCTCGCTCTCGGCCGACCAGGTCGTCCCCGCCGGGCCCTCGACGATGTGGTCGGCCGCGGCCGCGACCCGCTGGCCGCTCTTCCTGGTGCGGTGCACCAGGCGCAGCCGGGTGTCCTGGGCGAAGTCCTCCTCCGGTTCGAGCGGGGAGTCGATGGCTGCCGCGACCCGCGGGTCGCCGGCGTCGTGCGGCATCTGCTCGTTCGCGACCAGCTCCGACTGGACGGCCACGGTGGCCCGGCCGTCCAGCGGCTCCACCTCGTACGCGATCGCGGCGATGGCCCGCTGGGTGAACGACACCAGGCGGTGCGAGGTGATGCGCACGGCGAGGCCGGCCGGGGAGGTCCATTCCGCGGTGCGGCTCAGGACTCCCGTACGGAAGTCCAGTACCCGCTCGTGTGCCGTCAGTTCGCCGTAGCGCAGGTCGCAGGGGTGGTCGTCCACGAGAAGCCTGATGATCTTCCCGTCGGTGACGTTGATCAGCGTCTGACCGGACTCCGGGTAGCCGTAGCCGGCCTCGGCGTAGGGCAGTGGGTGCAGCTCGTGGACACCGTTGAGGTAGGCGCCGGGCAGTCCGTGCGGCTCGCCCTCGTCGAGATTGCCGCGCCACCCGATATGGCCGTTGGCCAGGGCGAACACGGACTCGCTCTGGGCGAGGACGTCGAGGTTCAGCTCGGTCTCGCACAGGCGCCAGGGTTCGACCACATAGCTGGGATGGGTGATCATCGTGACTCCATCAGTTCGGCGAGGTCGCTCACGACGACGTCGGCGCCGTGCTGCCGCAGTTCCGCGGCCTGCCCGGTCCGGTCGATGCCCACCACGATGCCGAACCGGCCCGCGCGCCCAGCCTCCACTCCGGCCAGCGCGTCCTCGAAGACCGCCGCCTCGCCCGGTTCGGCGCCCAGGGCGCGGGCGGCGGCAAGATACGTGTCCGGTGCGGGTTTGCCCCGCAGTCGCAGCTCCTTGGCTACGATCCCGTCGATACGCTCGTCGAAGAGATCCTCGATACCGGCGGCGGCAAGCACATCACGGCAGTTGGCGCTCGAGGAGACCACGGCGCGCCGCAGACCGGCGTCCCTGGCGGCGCGCACATAGGCCACCGACCCCTCGTACGCCTCCACGCCCTCCTCGCGGATCTTGCGGAGCACCAGGTCGTTCTTGCGGGTGCCCAGGCCGTTCACGGTCTGGGCACCCGGCCCGTCGTCGGGCGCGCCCTCGGGCAGTTCGATGCCGCGCGAGGCGAGGAAGGTGCGGACCCCGTCCTCGCGGGGGCGGCCGTCCACGTACTCGTCGTAGTCGCGCACGGCGTCGAACGGTACGAAGGGCGTGCCCTCACGCTCGGCGCGCTGTCGCAGGTAGTCGTCGAACATCTCCTTCCACGCGGCCGCGTGCACCTTCGCGGTACGCGTGAGGACGCCGTCGAGGTCGAAGAGGCACGTGCGGACGTGATCCGGAAGACCCAGCATGCCGTCGAGGCTAGGAGGGGGCGGCGGTCCCCGGCGGCGTCGGGCGCCGCTCGCCGCGCCGCGCGTACCCCGTGGGGATGACGCCCGGATGCCATCCGGAGCAGCCGGAGCCACTGACCCGTCCCCACCGGACAGGTCAGTGACGCTCCGGCAGGCTCCAGCGGTACGGGGCGATGAGCCGGTCGATCGACCCGGGGCCCCAGGAACCCGGCGCGTAGAGCTCGACCGGCGGCGGGTTCTCCAGCAGCGGGGTGGACGCCTCCCAGAGGCGCTCGATGCCGTCGGAGCGGGTGAACAGGGACTGGTCGCCGAGCATCGCGTCCAGGATGAGTCGCTCGTATCCCTCGAGCGCGTACATCGCGTTGAAGGAATCGGCGTAGTCGAAGACCATCTCGGCCTCACTCAGACGCATCGCGGGGCCCGGGTCCTTCACCAGGAAACGGGCGGCGATCCGGCCGGGGTCGTCGAAGTCGATCACCAGCTCGTTGTTCCGGGCCCCGGGGGCGTCCTGCGCGGCCAGCGGGAACATGCGCAGGGCCGGTTCCCGGAAACCGAGCGTCACGACGTGCCGTCCCTGCCCGAGCGACTTGCCCGAGCGCAGGTAGAAGGGCACACCGGCCCAGCGCCAGTTGTCCAGTTCGACGCGCAGCGCGACGAACGTCTCGGTGTCGGAGGCGGGATCGACGCCCGGCTCGTCGCGATACCCCTCGTACTGGCCGCGGACGACGTGTGCCGGATCGAGCGGCCGCATGCTCGCGAAGACCTTCTCCTTCTCGTCCCGCAGGG
Organism: Streptomyces sp. NPDC054841; assembly: GCF_053611045.1. Lineage (NCBI taxonomy): Bacteria > Bacillati > Actinomycetota > Actinomycetes > Kitasatosporales > Streptomycetaceae > Streptomyces > Streptomyces sp. NPDC054841. The sequence continues at coordinate 19,488 of NZ_JBSGZO010000050.1, forward strand.
GCTTCGCCCTCAGCCTGGTCGGGGGTTCCATCGCCACGAATCCGAGGAGCTGGAAGAGGTGGGTGACGATCATGTCCCGGAAGGTCCCGGTGCCTTCGAAGAACTGGGCCCGGCCTTCGATGCCGATCTTCTCCGGCACGTCGATCTGCACATGGCTGATGTGGTCCCGGTTCCAGACGGGCTCCAGGAAGCCGTTGGCGAACCGGAGGGCGAGGATGTTGTCGACGGACTCCTTGCCCAGGAAGTGGTCGATGCGGAAGACCCGGGACTCGTCGAAGACGGCGTGGATGGTTGCGTTGAGGGCCTGGGCCGAGGCGAGGTCCGTGCCGAAGGGCTTCTCCACGATCAGCCGGGCGTTCTCTGCCAGGCCCGTCGCGCCGAGCATCTCGACGACGGAGGCGAACGCCGCCGGCGGCACGGCGAGGTGGAACAGTCGCCGTGGGCTCCCGCCGACGGCCTGCTCGGCGTCCCGTACGGCCGCGAGAAGCGGCCCGGGGTCGTCGGAGTCCGCCGCGCCGAAGGACAGCGCCTCCTCGAACTCCTGCCAGGCACTGCCCTCGGGCTTCGATCTGCCGAATTCGGCGACCGCCTCCCGGGCCCGCTTGCGGAAGTCGTCGTCGCTGAGCGCGGCGCGGGACGGCGCCGATCCGACGATGCGGTAGCAGGCCGGCAGCAGCCCGGCCTTGGAGAGATGGAAAAGCCCGGGCAGGAGCTTGCGCCGGGCGAGGTCTCCGGTCGCGCCGAACAGCACGATGACATGGTTCTCGGGAACCGGCCCACGGTCTTCCGGCTGGGAGGAGCTGGCCACGGTTCACCCCGCCTTCTCGGCGTGACCGCCGAATTCGCCGCGCATCGCGGACAGCACCTTGTCGGTGAACTCGCCGAGCCCGCGGGATTCGTACCGCTGGATCAGCGCGGCACTGATGACGGGCGCGGGCACGCTCTCGTCGACCGCCGCGAGGACCGTCCACCGGCCCTCCCCGGAGTCCGAGACCCGGCCGGTGAAACTGTCGAGCTCGGGCGAGCGGGCCAGGGCGTCGGCCACGAGGTCGACCAGCCAGGAGCCGACGACCGAGCCACGGCGCCACACCTCGGCGACCTCGGCCACGTCGATCTCGTACTGGTACGCCTCGGGTTCGCGCAACGGAGCGGTCTCGGCGTCGACGGTCCGCCCGCGCAGGCCCGCGTCCGCGTGCCTGATGACGCTGAGGCCCTCGGCGATGGCGGCCATCATCCCGTACTCGACCCCGTTGTGGACCATCTTCACGAAGTGGCCGGCGCCGCTCGGCCCGCAGTGCAGATAGCCCTCGGGCGCTGTCCCGCCGGTCCTGGTACGGCCCGGGGTGGGCTCGGCGTCTCCGGTACCGGGGGCGATGGTGCGGAAGACCGGGTCCAGGCGTTTCACCGCCTCTTCCTCGCCGCCGATCATCAGGCAGTAGCCCCGTTCGAGGCCCCAGACACCGCCCGAGGTGCCGCAGTCGACGTAGTGGATACGGCGGGGGGCGAGTTCCTTGGCGCGGGCCATGTCGTCCCGGTAGTACGAGTTGCCGCCGTCGATGACCGTGTCGCCGGCGTCCAGCAGGGCGGCCAGCTGGTCGAGGGTCGGCTGCACGACGCCGGCGGGCAGCATCAGCCAGAGGTTCCGGGGCTGCTCCAGTTTGTCGACGAAGTCGTGGAGGGAGGAGGCCGCTGTCGCCCCCTCGTTCTCCAGCTCCTGTACGGCGTCACGGTCGAGGTCGAAGACGACGCAGCGGTGGCCGTCACGCATCAGCCGGCGCACGAGGTTGGACCCCATCCGGCCGAGCCCGATCATGCCGAGCTGCATGGGTGTGTCAGTGGTCATGGCCGGCCTTCCCGTTCTTCAGGGCGTGGTGGCAGCGGGTGCTGTCACCAGGTCGCGCGCGACCTGGGCCACCCGTTGCGGCGTGAACCCGAACTTCGTGAGCAGTTGTTTCAGGGGCGCCGAGGCGCCGAAGGTGTGCATGCCGATGAGGGCGCCGCCGTCTCCCACGTACCGGTCCCAGCCGAAGGTCGACGCCTGCTCGATACCCACGCGGGCGGTCACCGACGGTGGCAGGACCTCGTCGCGGTACTCCCGCGGCTGACGGTCGAAGAGCTCCCAGCACGGCATGCTCACCACCCGGGCCCCGATGCCCTGCGCGGCCAGTTCGTCCCGGGCGGACAGCGCCAGGGACACCTCGGATCCGGTGGCGAGCAGAATCACCTGCGGCTTGCCGGAGTCCGCGTCGGCCAGGACGTAGGCGCCGCGTGCCACTCCCGAGGCGGGGGCGAGCCGGGAACGGTCGAGGGTGGGAAGCGCCTGGCGGGAGAGGATCAGCGCCGCCGGCTCGTGGCGGAGCGCGGCGACCACCCGCCAGGTCTCGACGACCTCGCCCGCGTCGGCCGGCCGGAACACCAGCAGTCCCGGCATCGCGCGCAGGCCGGCGAGCTGTTCGACGGGCTGGTGGGTGGGCCCGTCCTCGCCGACCCCGATGGAGTCGTGGGTGAAGATGTGCACGACCGGGATCTCCATCAGCGCGGAAAGCCGGACGGCCGCCTTGGCGTAGTCGGAGAAGATGAGGAATCCCGACCAGTACGGCCGCAGTTTGGTCAGGGCCATGCCGTTGGCGACGGCCGCCGACGCGTGCTCCCGGATGCCCAGGTGGAGGTTGCGCCCGGACGGGTCGTCGGGCTGGAAGTCCCCGGCGCCGCCGAACGTGAGCCGGGTCTTGGTCGACGGCGAGAGGTCGGCCGAGCCGCCGAGGAGCCAGGGCACGTGCTGCGCAAGGGCGTTGAGGACCTGTCCGGACGAGTCCCTGGTGGCGAGGCCCTTGGGATCGGCGGGGAAGTCGGGGAGAGCGCCGTCCCAGTCGTCGGGGAGTTCGCGGCGCTGCATGCGCACCAGCTCGTCGGCGAGTTCGGGCCAGGCGGCGCGGTAGGCGTCGAACTGCTTCTGCCAGGCCGTGCGCAGTTCCGCGCCACGGGCGCCGATGCCCTCGCCGAACCCGTCACGGACATCGTCGGGCACCCAGAACTGCTCGTTCTCGGGCAGACCGAGGAAGCGCTTGGTCGCCCGTACGCCGTCGGCTCCGAACGGCGCACCGTGGGCCTTCGGCGAGTCCTCGACGGGCGAACCGTAGCCGATGTGGCTGTGCACAAGGATCAGCGTGGGGCGCTCGGTCTCGGCCCGGAAGGTGTGGAACGCGCGCGCGGCCGCGTCGAGGTCGTTGGCGTCGGCGACCGTGGTCACGTTCCAGCCGTAGGCGAGGAAACGCGCGGCGACGTCCTCGGTGAAGGTGATGCCGGTGTGGCCCTCGATGGTGACCCGGTTGGAGTCGTAGATCCAGCACAGGTTCGACAGCCGCTGGTGGCCGGCGAGTGAGGCGGCCTCCGAGGAGACGCCTTCCATCATGCAGCCGTCGCCGGCGAGCGCGTACACGTCGAAGTCGAAGAGCGGGAAGTCGTCCCGGTTGTACCGGCCGGCGAGCCATCTGCCCGCCATCGCCATCCCCACGGAGGTGGCAACCCCCTGGCCGAGCGGCCCGGTCGTGGTCTCCACACCGCTCGTCCACCGGTACTCGGGGTGGCCGGGACAGCGGGAGTCGAGCTTGCGGAACGACTTCAGGTCGTCGAGGGTCACCGCCGCACGTCCCAGCACCTCGTAGTCCGGGTCGACCGCCCGGACCCCGGTCAGGTGCAGCAGGGACCACAGCAGCACCGAGGCGTGCCCCTCGGAGAGGACGAAGCGGTCGCGGTTCGGCCAGATCGGGTCCTGGGGATCGAACCGCAGGAACCGCTGCCAGAGCGTGTAGGCGACGGGTGCGATGCCCATCGGCGTGCCCGGGTGACCCGAGTCGGCCCGCTGGACGGCGTCCATGCAGAGGCCACGGATGGTGTTCACGGACAGCGTGTCCAGGTCGGTCATGAGAACTCCCGTTCTCGGCGGGCACGGGCCGGCGGACGAGGCGGCCTGCCCCGGGCCCCGAACACCGGCGTCGGGGCATGGCGACCCTGCGCCCAGCGTGCCCGGAGCCCGCCCCGCCCGGCCTCACCCGCCGCGGGTGAAAAGCCCTCCCCGCGGCCAGGACGTCCGCAGCAGCCCGGTGAACGTCTCAGCCGCACCCGTGAGCCCGACCCGGGAGAACACCGTGAGGGGCCGCCGCCACGGCGGTTCGACCCGCAGCAGCACACAGTCCTCGCCGATCGCGCCGCGTACGACGTGCGCGGGGGCCGTGGCGACGCCGACCCCGGCCGCCGCCATACGGACCGCCGTGGAGGTGTGTTCCGTCCGCACGGCCGTACGGGGCGAGAAACCGGCTTTCCCGCAGGCCCAGTCCAGGAAGGGCTGCCCCTCGACGACGGGCTCCATGGCGCAGCGGATCCACGTGTGGTCGCAGAGCTCCGCCAGCCGGACCGTCGGCCGGCCCGCGAGCGGGTCGTCGAACGGGACGACGAGGACGATCTCCTCCTCGCCGACCGGGAGGACGGGGCCCTGCCAGTGCCGCGGCGGCGGGCCGACGGCGAGATCGGCGGTGCCGCGCTCCAGCGCCTCCTGAAGCGCCTCGGTGGTGGCGTACTCGTGCAGGACGAGCGCGACCCCCGGGTGTGCCCGGTGCCAGCGGGCGAACACCTCGGGGAGCACGCCGACCGCGATCGAGTGCACGGTCGCGATGTGCAGTTCGCCGCCCTCCGCTCCGGCCGCCGCCCGCGCCGCCCGCCGGCCCTGCGCGGCGCTGCGTACGGCGAGCTCGGCATGGGGCAGGAAGGCGCGGCCCATCGCGGTCAGCCGGACGCCGCGCGGCATGCGCTCCAGCAGCTGACCGCCGACGGCCTTCTCCAGCGCCTTGATCTGGTGCGAGAGGGCGGGCTGGGTGACGTGCAGCAGTTCGGCGGCGCGGGTGAACGACGACTGCTCGGCCACCGTGACGAAGTACTCCATCTGTCGCAGGCTGCTCATCTGCCCCGTCCCCCGATAAAAGCTGTGCATCGGATCCACAAGAACATTGCCTTGGACTCATGGCAAGTTCCGCCGGAGGCTGATCCCATGACACACATTCATGAGACCGATGTGATCGTGATCGGCGGCGGCACCGGCGGCTACTCCACCGCCCTGCGCGCCGCCGCGCTCGGCCTGCGGGTCGTGCTCGCCGAGCGCGACAAGGTCGGCGGCACGTGCCTGCACCGCGGCTGCATCCCCAGCAAGGCGATGCTGCACGCCGCCGAGCTGGTCGACGGCATCGCGGAGGGGTGTGAGAGGTGGGGTGTGAGGGCGACCCTCGAATCGGTCGACTGGTCCGCGCTCGTGGCGACGCGCGATGACATCGTGTCCCGCAACCACAAGGGCGTCGAGGGCCATCTGGCACACGCGGGTGTCGAGACCGTCCGCGGCAGCGCACGGCTGACCGGCCCGCGTTCGGCGACGGTCGAGGGGTACGGGCAGGTGACGGCCCGGCGCGGCATCGTCCTGGCGACCGGGTCCCGGCCGCGGATGCTGCCGGGTCTGGCCTCCGACGGCCGTCGCGTCGTCACCAGCGACGACGCCCTGTTCGTACCCGCGCTTCCGGCGTCCGTGCTGGTCGTGGGCGGCGGCGCGATCGGGGTCGAGTACGCCTCGTTCCACCGCTCGATGGGCGCGCAGGTGACGCTCGTCGAGGCGCTCGACAGGCTCGTACCGCTCGAGGACGTCGATGTGTCCCGCCATCTGACCAGGGGTCTGAAGAAGCGGGGCATCGAGGTGCTCGCGGGGGCCCTGTTGCAGCGGACGGAGCTGCTGGACGACGGCGTACGGGCCACGGTCCGCACGGCGCGCGGCGAGACGCGGACGGTTCAGGCGGAGCAATTGCTGGTCGCGGTCGGCCGCGCGCCGGTGACCGACGGGCTCGGTCTGGAAGCGGCCGGGCTCACCACCGACGAGCGGGGCTTCGTCGCGCCGGCCGACTGGGCACGGCTGGAGACCGCGGTGCCCGGCATCCATGTCGTGGGCGATCTGCTGCCGCCGCCGTCACTCGGGCTGGCCCACGCCTCCTTCGCGGAGGGCCTGCTGGTGGCCGAGACCCTGGCCGGTGTGCCGTCCGCGCCCGTCGACTACGCCGCCGTCCCCCGTGTCACGTACTCCTCGCCGCAGACCGCGTCCGTCGGGCTGAGCGAGGCCGAGGCACGCAGCCGTGGCCATGACGTCACGGTCAACTCCATGCCGCTGACGGCCGTGGCCAAGGGCATGGTGCACGGCCAGGGCGGCGTCGTGAAGGTCGTCGCGGAGGAGGGCGGCGGGCAGGTCCTCGGCGTCCATCTCGTCGGCCCGAACGTCTCGGAGATGATCGCCGAGAGCCAGCTGATCGTCGGATGGGACGCGGAGCCGGCCGACGTGGCCCGGCACGTGCACGCCCACCCGACGCTCTCGGAAGCGGTCGGCGAGACGTTCCTGACGCTGGCCGGCCGGGGGCTGCACCAGCAGTGACGAACGCGGCGCGGCCGGCCGGGTTGCACCCGCAGTGACGAACGCGGCGCGGCCGGCCGGGGGTTGCACCCGCAGTGGCGAACGCGGCGCGGGTGCACGGACGTTCAGCGTGCGTCGAGCCGGAAACTCATCCGTCCGAAGCTCACCATGTCGCCGGCCCGGACCACGACCGAGCCCGTCACACGGCGGCCGTTGACCGTGGTGCCGTTGGTCGAGCCGAGGTCGCGCAGCACCCAGAGCCCGCCGCGCAGGGTCAGTTCAGCGTGCAGGCGCGACACCGTGTCATGGCTGAGCCGCAGCCCGTTGGACGGGTCGCGGCCGATGCGCAGCGGATACGGTCCGGGCTCGGGCAGCAGCAGCGGGGGCAGCCGCTCGGCCTTCCAGGCGCGGCGGAGCCGCACGGAGAACGCGGACACCTTGCCCACCGCGCCGAACAGCTTCTTCGACAGGCGGCCTTCGCTGTGCAGGTCCGCGGTGAGCGCCCGCAGTTCGTCGGGCCCGCGGGCGGACAGGGCGAGCTCCATGCGCCGCATGAACGTGTCGTGCGACAGCTTGCCCTCGACCGCGCCCTCTCTGAGGATTCCGAGCACACGGTCCCGCTCGGCGTCGGAGGGCCGAGCGGGATACGTCTGGAACTCGAAGGAGGACGTCACAAACGTGATTGTCGGGCTGCGTGGCCCGGGTGTCCAGAAGGGCCGGGCAAGATCACTTCCACCCACCCCTCCGCACGTATGCGCGAAAAGCGCTGGACGTCCCACCCGGTGCCGTCTAGCGTGATCATGACGCCCGTGACCGACGGAAGGAGGCGAGTGCAGTGCAGACCACACGATCCCCGCGCTCCCGCCCCGTCCGCCCGGCGTCCACCGTCTGACCGGGAGCGTTTCACGCACATCCCTTCCCGGAGGACTTCCTCATGACCGCTGTGACCGGTCCGGTCATCCGCGCGCTCTCCGAGAGCGACGCACATCTCTTCGACGCACTGCCCGACCCGCTCGGTGTCGGCCACGCGCTGGCCCGTGCCACGCACCGCCCCGAGTGGAAGCGGGTCGCCCTGCGCGACGGCAAGGTCGTCGCCCGGGCCGCCTGGTGGGGCGGACCCGACGACACGTCACCCGTCAACCTCAACTGGTTCGACGTCGCCGAGGGCGAGGAGGAGGCGGGCGCCGACCTGCTGCGCACCTCCCCGTTCCGGGTCGAGTACGAGCTGATCCTGCCCGCCGGCTGGCGCGCGGACCCGGCGCTCCGGGCTGCGGGCGAGGCGCGGCTGCGTGCCGCGGAGGCGGCCGGGATGAAGGTGCTCGTGGAACGGTTCCAGTACCGGTGGACGCCGGAGTGCGGGCTGCCGGAGCGGCCCGGGCGACTGGAGTTCCGGCCGGAGCCCGACGACGAGGTGATCCTCGACGTCCTGCGCCGCGTGCACTCGGCGACGCTGGACGCACACGCCCTGCACGCGATCGCCGAGGGCGGCCTGGACCAGGCCGCCCAGGAGGAGCTGGACTTCTTCCACTGGTGCCCGTCGCCGCGCGAGTGGTGGCGGCTGGCGTTCACGCCGGACGGCGAGCTCGCCGGTCTGCACATCCCGGCGCACAACCCGTCGGGGCCGTGCATCGGCTACATCGGAGTCGTGCCGGAGCAGCGCGGCCGGGGCTATGCGTACGACCTGCTCGCCGAGTGCACGCACTTCCTGGCAGAGCAGGGTGCGGAGTTCATCGCCGGCGCGACGGACCAGGGCAACTTCCCGATGGCGGCGAACTTCACGAAGGCCGGGCATCCGGTCGTACAGGAACGCATCCATCTCGTGTGAGTCCGAGGCATCCGGCGTATTGATCGGGCTCGGGGGTGTCCGTAGGCTCCGGGCACCCCCGAGCTGATGGCGAGCGGCCCATGGTGATGGACGATCCCCGTACGGAGCCGCAGATCCGCGTCGGCGGCGGCTGGATATCCGGGCTGGTGCTGGCCGGACTCGGTCTGTACATGGCCTTCCTGACCCCGATTCAGGTGCTGCTGGCCGAGCAGATCGACGCCGTCGACCCGTCGGGGAAGGAGGTCGCGCTCGGCTGGGTCACCGGCGTGGGCGCGCTCGTCGCCGTCGTGGCCAACCCGCTGGCGGGTGCGCTCTCCGACCGTACGGGCGGCCGCTTCGGCCGCCGTCACCCCTGGATCCTGGGCGGGGCGGTGGCCGGTGCGGCCGGACTCGCCGTCACGTCGGCGCAGACCACGATCGTGGGGGTGACACTCGGCTGGTGTCTGGCGCAGCTCGGACTGAACGCGATGCTCGCCGGCACCAATGCCGTCGTCCCCGATCAGGTACCGGTGGGGCAGCGGGCCGCGGTCTCCGGCTGGATCGGTGTCCCGCAGACGCTGGGCCTGGTCGTGGGCGCACTGCTGGTGACGACGGTCGTGACGGGGACCGCGGCGGGCTATCTGCTGCTGGCGGTCCTGGTGGTGCTGGCCGCGCTGCCGTTCGTGCTCCTCACCCGTGATCCCCAGGTGCCGCGCGAGGCCCGGCAGCCGGTGCGGCTCGCCGACTTCTGGGTGAGCCCGCGGGCGTACCCGGACTTCGGCTGGGCCTGGCTGACCCGCTTCCTGGTGATGCTCGGCAACGCCATCGGCACGCTGTACCTGCTGTATTTCCTCAAGGACGCGGTGCACTACGCGAATCCCGACGAGGGCGTGCTGATCCTCACCCTGCTCTACACGGCGGGGGTGGTCGTGACGGCGATCGGCGGCGGGGTCGTCTCGGACCGGTCGGGGCGGCGCAAGGTGCTGGTGTCGGTGAGTTCGGTGGTGATGGCGGTGGCATCGCTGCTGCTGACGTTCTGGCACACCTGGCCGGTGGCGATGGGCGCGGCGCTGCTGCTGGGCCTCGGCTTCGGGGCGTACATCGCGGTGGACCAGGCGCTGATCACACAGGTGCTGCCGAGCGCCGGCGACCGTGCCAAGGACCTGGGGGTCATCAACATCGCCAACTCGGCTCCCCAGGTCCTCGGTCCGGCGCTCGCCGCGCCGATCGTGGCGTACGCGGGCGGCTACGCGGGCCTGTATCTCACCTCCGCGGTGGTGACGGTCATCGGCGGGATCCTGGTGTGGCGGATCCGCTCAGTGCCCTGACCGTGCCGCCCGCTGGGCCCGTATGGCGTCCCGGTACCAGGCGTACGACGCCTTGGGCGTCCGCTCCAGCGTCTCGTAGTCGACGTGGACGAGCCCGAAGCGCTGCGAGGCGCCCTCCACCCATTCGATGTTGTCGGTCAGCGACCAGACGAAATAGCCGCGCACGTCCACCCCTTCCTCGACGGCGCGGTGCAGGGCCCGCAGATGGCCGTCCAGGTAGGCGATACGGCGCGTGTCGTCGATGCCGTCGTACGAGCAGCCGTTCTCGGTGATGTGGACGGGCGGGAGGCGGTCTCCGTAGCGCTCCTTGAGGGTGACGAGGAGTTCGCGCAGGCCGTCGGGGACGACGGGCCAGCCGAAGTGGGTGCGTTCGGCGTCCTCGATCTCCCGCAGTCCGAAGGGGAGTTCGGCGGGCATGCCGAGACCCGCGTACGAGTCGAGGGCGTCCGGGGCGGGCGCGCCGACGAGCATGGGGTTGTAGTAGTTGACGCCGTACCAGTCGAGGGGCTCGGAGATCACGGCGAGGTCGTCGGCGACCGGTCCCGGCATGAGGGCGTCGAAGCCCTCGGGGTAGCGGCCGGTGAGGAGCGGGTCGGAGAAGAGCCGGTTGGTGAGGGTGTCGTAGATCTCGGCGCCCGAGCGGTCCTCGTCGCTGTCGCTCGCGGCGCGTACCGGCGAGTGGGAGACGGCCAGGCCGATGTTGCCGGCGCCCGCGGCGCGCAGGGCCTGGACGGCGAGGCCGTGGGCGAGCAGCTGGTGGTGGGCGGCGGGCAGGGCGTCGAAGAGGAGCTTCTTGCCGGGGGCGTGCTCGCCGAGTGCGTAGCCGAGCAGGGTGACTTCGGCGGGTTCGTTGATGGTGATCCACATGGGGACGCGGTCGGCGAGGCGTTCGGCGACGGCGGCGGCGTACTCGGCGAACCGGGCGGCGGTGTCGCGGTTCAGCCAGCCGCCGGCCTCGTCCAGGGGCAGCGGGGTGTCCCAGTGGTAGAGCGTCGGGGCGGGGGTGATGCCCTGGGCGCACAGTTCGTCGACGAGACGGTCGTAGAAGCCGAGCCCCGCGGGGTTGACGGGGCCGCTGCCGCCGGGGATCACCCGGGGCCAGCTGACGGAGAACCGGAAGGCTCCGGCGCCGAGTCCGGCGAGCAGGGCGACGTCCTCGCGGTAGCGCTCGTGGAAGCCGGTGCCGCGGGAGGCGTCCGCGCCGTCCTTGACGCGGCCGGGCTCGGCGGCGAAGGCGTCCCAGCCCGAGGGGCCCTTGCCGTCCGTGTCGGCGGCGCCTTCGGTCTGGAACGCGGACGCGGAGGCGCCCCACAGGAAACCGGGAGGGAAGACAGGCAGCGATGTCGCGGAGGGCGATGTCATGACCGGGACACTAGTACCGGCGAGTACAGCGCCTGAAGACCCCGGAGTTGCCAGGATGGGTACGAGTGCCGCCGACACGACAGGGGATCGATCGCCAGTGCTGTTCGAGGTATGGGCACCGTACGCGCGGGACCGGGTCGCGCTGTGGCTGGAGGGCACCGAACAGTCGATGGACCGCGACCCGGAGCGGGCCGGGTGGTGGACGGCCGAGGCGGAGGCGGACGACGGCGCGCGGTACGGCTTTCTCCTCGACGGCGGCCCGCTGCTGCCCGATCCGCGCTCGCGCCGCCAGCCGGAGGGGCCGGACGGGCCGAGCGCGGTGGTCGCACCGGACGCGTACGTCTGGCGCAGCGACGACTGGCACGGCCGGGAGCTCCCGGGCGCGGTCCTCTACGAACTGCACATCGGCACATACACGCGCGAAGGCACCCTGGACGCCGCGGCCGGGCACCTCGGCGAGCTGGCCGAACTGGGGATCACCCATGTGGAACTGATGCCCGTCTGCCCCTTCCCGGGGACGCACGGCTGGGGGTACGACGGGGTGTCGCCGTGGGCCGTGCACGAGCCGTACGGCGGACCCCGGGCACTGAAGCGCTTTGTCGACACAGCACACGGTCTCGGCCTGGGAGTCGTCCTGGACGTCGTCCACAACCACCTCGGGCCGTCGGGAAACCATCTGCCCGCCTTCGGGCCGTACTTGACCGAGACCCACCACACGCCGTGGGGCGCGGCGATCAATCTCGATGCCCCGGGCTCCGACGAGGTGCGCGCGTATCTGATCGGCAGTGCGCTGGCCTGGCTGCGCGACTACCGCGTGGACGGGCTGCGGCTGGACGCGATCCACGCGCTCGCGGACAGCCGTGCGCTGACGTTCCTGGAGGAGCTGTCGGCGGCGGTCGACCGTTTCGCGGCGGACGTCCGCCGGCCGTTGTTCCTGATCGCCGAGTCGGACCGGTGCGATCCCCGGACGACGACTCCGCGCGAGGAGGGCGGACTCGGTGTGCACGCGCAGTGGAACGACGACTTCCATCACGCCCTCCACACGGCGCTGACGGGCGAATCCCACGGCTACTACGCCGACTTCGCGCGCGCCCCGCTCGCCGCGCTCGCGAAGACCTTCGGCCATGTCTTCTTCCACGACGGTACGTATTCGACGTTCCGGGGCCGCACGCACGGACGGCCCGTCGACCGGACCCGGACACCCGCGGGGCGCTTCCTCGGCTACGCCCAGACCCACGACCAGATCGGCAACCGCGCCCTCGGCGACCGGCTCTCCGCCCAGCTCTCCCCCGGGCTGCTGGCCTGCGCCGCCGCACTCGTACTGACCGGGCCGTTCACCCCGATGCTGTTCATGGGCGAGGAGTGGGGCGCCGGTACGCCGTGGCAGTACTTCACCGACCACACCGATCCCGAACTCGCGGAGGCCGTACGTCAGGGCAGACGGCGCGAGTTCGCCGCGTCCGGCTGGGCGGCTGACGACATCCCCGACCCGCAGGACCCGGCCACCCGCGAACGCTCCTGTCTGGACCGCGGCGAGCGCGAACGCGAGCCCCATGCCCACCTGCTGGCCTGGCACCGCGAGCTGATCGCCCTGCGCCGCGGCCAGCCGGATCTGTCCGACCCGGACCTGGCGGCGGTCCGCGTCGCCTACGACGAGACGGCCCGCTGGTTCGTCTTCCGCCGCGGCGACCTGCGGGTCGCGGTCAACCTCGGCAAGGAGCCCGCCGCGGTCCCGCTGGGCGGCGGGAGCCGGGTGCTGGCGGCATGGGACCACGTCCGGCCGCCCGGCGAGGACGGGGTGCTGGAGCTGCCGGGCGAGTCGTGTGTGGTGCTGGCTGACGAGTGACGTGCGCTGCGCGGCTGGGGCGCCGCCTCATCCCCCGCCGGGGCTC